>VFKD01000177.1 GCA_009885735.1 bacterium | reverse complement strand
TCGGCCGTCTCGCCATCCCGAATCTCGCCAACCATGATGACGTCCGGGTCTTGGCGCACCAGTGTCCGCAGGCCCGCTGCGAACGTTATTCCAATTTTTGGATTGACCTGAACCTGATTAACGCCCTTTAGGTGATACTCAACGGGATCTTCGATTGTGTTGATATTAACAGTGTTTTCGTTGAGCCGATTCAGCGCGCCATAGAGCGTAGTGGACTTGCCGGAGCCTGTGGGGCCGGTTACGAGCACCAAGCCGTGAGGACGCCGGATAAAGTCCTCGAACGCGCTACGCTGCTCGGGGAAGAACCCAAGCTTCTCGAGGCCGGCGAACGAACCGGACTTCTCGAGTATGCGCATGACCACCTTCTCGCCGTAGATCAGCGGCATCACGCTCACGCGCAGGTCGAACTCGGCGCCGACGTTGTCGCGATACGTCACGCGCCCGTCTTGCGGCCTGCGCCGCTCCGCAATATTCAAGTGTGACATAATCTTGATTCGGGACACAACAGCCGCCTGGTGATGCCGTGGAACCGTCATCTGATCGAAGAGTATTCCGTCCACGCGATAACGCACCCGCACGGCGTGCTCTTGTGGTTCGATATGGATGTCGCTTGCTCCCGCGGTCACCGCGCCCTGGATAAGTCCATTCACAAGGCGCACAATCGGGGCGTCCTCGGCAAGCCCAACGAGTTCATCGACCGACAGCTCGGCCTCAATGAGAGCGGCGCCCTGCAGCTCGTCCAAGACCGAGAGCGCCTTCTGGCGCACGTCAAACGTGCGGTTGATTGCCTCTTGTAGCTCGGCCCGAAGGGCCAAGAAGGGCACAATCCGACGATTCAGGCGGGCCCGAAGCTCATCGACAGTGGCAAGATCCAGAGGATCCGCCATCGCAACATGAACCTCGCCGGCGCGCTCAGCGAAGGGCAGCACCATCTTACGGCGTGCCATTTGCTCTGGAATGCTCGACGCTATCCCGGGATTGTGTGGAATGTCGCCAAGGTCGACATACGGAAACCCTGTGGCGCCTTGAAGGTAGCGGCCAAGTCCAGGAGAATCAACCATTCCCAGGCTAACAAGGGTCTCACCCAAGAAGGCGCCTGTCTGACGCTGGCGCTCGAGGGCCTGACGAAGCTGAAGTTCGTTTATCACGCCATCCTGGATTAGCTGCTCACCCAGTCTGGTGGTGCGATTCTGTACTACCGCCACTTCCGTACTGCTTTCCGAAAACCCCGAGGGTTTTCCACTACCGGGTCAAAACCGTACAAGTAGATCGACGACCAAGGATCGAATTCAGTTCCAGCAAATCGGGTATATCCGCTCCGAAGCTCCCAATTATAGGGCAACCTATTCGGGGTGTCAAATCGGATGCGAATCGTTGGCGCGGAATCATGTGGCTCCATAGGTGGAACCGACGTTGGATCGCGTCAATGGAGCGTGGCCATCCAAGCATGAGGTTCCCGTGGAGACTCGCCGACGACAAGACGCCGTCTGCAACGCAGGACTGCCTTGCAAAGACCCTCGTGGACCGGTTCAATGGGTCCATCACGGCCGTGCAGACAGGTGACCTGCTCAACCGGGAGGGGTATAGGCAGGCTGGACGGTGCCGTCCAGCCCGCAACTCACAACGAGCAAAAAGAGCCGGAGCTACTTGCCTATCTTGAACATCTTGGTGCCACAGGTGGAGCACGTGCCCGTCGTTGCGGGCTTGCCATTCTTCATGGTAATGGCGGTCGCATCCTTCATCTCTCTCTTCGACTTGCACTTGACGCAATAGGCTTCCATCACATGACCTCCGTTGAACGTATGAACGACACTAGCGCCAAGTTCGCCTTGGTCTCAGCGAATCCTTCTCCAATGAGCACGATTCCGCATATATCTTAGAAAATGCGCCTGATTGGCGGCTCCGGAGTGCAATTCATCGGTTTTGGGCACCTCCTCGGTGACAAACAGAGTGGATATCACGCCCTGTCGGAGCGTATTGCCTTGAGCCCGTTGAAGACCGCCCGAAGGATGACCAGAACAAGAAGCGCGACGACGATCCAGTCCAGCCCCAAGCTCGGGTTGGACTTCACGGGCGCTCCAATCGTCACAATATCCCCTGGGCCGCCGGGTACCAAGCGAAGCGCCCGTACACCGGCAGCGTCCGCAGTGGACATGAGGATACCCAGCACCGTAACTCGCGCACCCATCTCCGGTACGTGCGCCTCCACGAGTTCATCCTCGACTCCGGGCGCTTTTCGCGAGGCAAGCAGCACTTCCACTGCGCCGGCCCCTGTCTTGACAGTGATGCTGTCGGCACTTACCCTGCTTACGATGCCGCTGTATTGAATCCGTCGCCATCGCTTGCCACCATCAAGTTCGACGTTTGTAGGTCCAAGGTACATCGTTTTCGCGTTGAGGAGGGCCCGCTCGCCCCGCACCTCCCCGACCTCACCCATGACCGCTACTCGATCTCCCTGCTGAATCGCTATGCCGGGCGAATCAGGCAGAATTACGCGCAGTGTATCGCCAGTGTTCGGGCTTGACACATAGAGCACGTTCTCGGTGACGTCCGTGCCGATGATGGTTTCGACGTCAAGCAGAGCTACGCGGCTTCCCATCGGCGCCAGGTACGCATCTTCCACCGAATTCCGCAAGCCAGACAGAGGCGCACCCAGCAACGTTGGAACGATCTCAGCGACGCCGGCCTTGGCCTGAACCATGATTCCCTTCGTGTTGCCGCTTGACTCCAACGCGACCCGATACCAGCCCGGTTTCAGGCCCACGAATGCGTAGAAACCAAGCGCATCTGCGCGTATCACCCTCGTTTCAGGTCCACTAAGCACAATCCGCGCGCCATCCGCGGGCACAAGATCAGGCCCCGCGACAGCGTAGCCCATCACTGTCCCGGTCTTGGGACTGCTCTTCCAAGGCATTGCTGGAAAAGCCACGGGTCTCGCAAATGGCGCCGGAAGTGCGTTTGTGGAGTCTGTTGCGAGCGCGGAGTAGAGGTGCTCGTCATAGTTTTGCTCGGAGCCGCGAGAGTTTGCGTTGGTGCCTGCATACGAGTAGAGCAAGACACCCTGTGCCGCACCTGCCCTGACACTCGCGAGGGCAGTCCGGATCTGACGCATGCTTCCAGCAATCGTGTTCATCCACAAACCGATGCCTGCAGTGACCCACCTGCCATACCTGTTTGCTCGTCCGAAGGCTGTCCAGTTGCGAAAGTAGTCTGGGTGACGCTGTTCGGAGAAGTAGCTCATCTGGCAGTTCAGGTCGAGGATGCCCTCCTGCATCCAGGCACGCCAGTCCTGGAAGACCCTCGTCATACCGGCCGTTTTAGCAGCATACTCGGCGCGGCTCTTCGGCCCGTTCTGCCATGTGATAGTAGCTGCTGATATCATCGCCCTTGGTTTGACCCGCTGTGCCTGAGCATAGACCCGGCGCACGAATTGGGTGACCTGATCGCGTCGCCACTGCATCCATTCGGGGTCGTCCGCAGGCGGCTTACCGGTGCGTCCGAACCTTCTGTTGAATCGCGCCACACTCGCCGGATTGTAGCCCCAATTGCCCTTTCGACCTGTTGAGCCGTATCGGACAAAGTCGAAGTGAACTCCGTCCACATCGTAGTGTCGAAGAACGTCCAGATAGACCCTCGCTGTCCAGTCCGACGCGCCTGGATGACCCGGGTCTACCTTAGTAGCCTCATTATCGTAGCTCTCACCCGTGTCCGACATGCTGAGCCAATCGGGATGACGAGCTGCGATGTGCATCGGGTTGCCTCGGGTCTTGCCAACGGCAAACGTGTTGAGCCACGCATGAACCTGTATTCTGGGCACACTTGAGTGAGCCTGCCTGATCAGGTAGGCCAGTGCGTCGAAGCGCTTGCTGTTGCTGGCCCAGGGGTCGTAGCGGGAGAGATAATAGGCATCGGCGCCCTTGCGCATCTGAACGAACACAGCATTGCAGTTTGTCTGCCGTACTCGCTTGAGGAGAAGATCGATCTCGGACGCGCTCCGAGCGCCAGGGTTAAACGCATCCACCCAGAATGCGCGAATCTCCGGAGCGGGCTGAGCACGAGCAGCCCCGCATAGAAGGCACGCCAGAAGCGCGAGCGTCCAGCGCATTTGTTAGGTGCGTCGACGAGACGCGGTGATCTGTCGGACAACCAGGAACTCAGCAAGGTTCTCCATCGTCAGCAGCCCCTTGATCGTCTCATCTTCCATCACCAGCATGCAGGACTGGCCCGAGGCCTGCAGCCTTGCCACGGTCTCCTCCAGGTCGTCGTCGGGTTCCGCGCGGGGATAGTCACGTGTCATCGCGCCGACCACGTATCCAGAGGGTCCCTCAACGGCTAACCCGCGCAGCAGCGCCTGCCTGCTGAGAACGCCGAGTATCTCGCTGCCATGGACCACGGGGAAGTCCTGCTGCGAGGTCTCGAGCAGCAGGTCCGCAGCCTGACCAATAGTGGCATCTGCAGGGAGACACTTAAACTCTGTAATCATTGCCTCCTTGGTAGGAACTCCGCCCACAAGCGCTCTTCCGCGATACATTGCTGCTTCCTGGCCCGCGCCAATGTAGACGAAGAAAGCGATGAACAGAAGGATGATTGAGCTGTAAACCAGTCCGGCAAGGCCGAGCCCGAACGCGGCCAACTGACCAATCGATGCAGCCAGCTCGGTGGCCTTCACCTCGCCCATGCGAAACGCGAGCAGCGAGCGAAGCACGCGACCACCATCCATCGGGAAGGCCGGCAGCATATTGAACGCAGCCAGCACAAGGTTCGCACCCATGAGCTGCTGAAGCCAGTTCCCGCCCACCGGTGACAACTGTTCCCACGGCGACATACCTCCGCGAGCAGCGATTATTGGCCACAGAATGCCGGCGATGACCACGTTGACCGCGGGACCTGCCAGCGCGATCCAAAACTCCTGTGGAGGCTTGGGCAGGCGCTCCAGGCGAGCCACTCCTCCCATGGGGTAGAGAACAATCTCGGCGACCCCGATGCCGAACCGTTGTGCAACCAGGCTGTGGCCAAGCTCGTGAAGTATGACGCAGCCAAACACGCTCGCGATGAAGGCAAATCCCTGCCAACTGCCGCCCGACACTTTCGACGCAGATAGGCCAAGCCAAAGAAGCAGAACCAGGAACGTGAAGTGAAGGCGAATGGGTATGCCGCTGACGGTACACAGGCGCACGGTCCAAGCGCCTTCGCCCCTTCGCCCAGTTCCAGGTTGGTTATCCGCCATGCTGAAGGTTGCCCCAGTATTCAGGAATCATGTACGTCCCAATGTCTTGTAATGGACCGTTGGATGGTTTACTGGAATGACACGATCCACGGGTTGGTCCCTAATGACCGAGACTAAGCCGTCCGGCCAGGTAACCCGTATCGTATCCACTCGAGTCGCGCCTCCCAAGCCGAAGTGGAGACGCTGATCGCTCTCTGACAAGTAGCTGGAGCCACTCGCTGCCTCTGCGGTGAGTTTCAGAGTGCCGGCTTCAAGCTGTACTTGTGCGCCAAGACCATTAGTATTGCGCAGTACGCCCAGGAGTTCGATCGAGAGCCAATGGTTCGGAGTTAGAGTCTCGTTGCGGAGGAGACGCACCGGTCCGCTGTTCGGCACGAGCAGCAGGTCCACCCTGCCATCATTATCGAAATCCCCTCGACAGGCGCCTCGACCAACCGAGGGCAGACCGATGTCACCCGCTGGACCCGCGTCGGTGAACTGGCCGTTGCCATCGTTTGCAAAGAGCTGGCCCGGCTGCGCGTGGGTCTGTTTCGGGTCCATGAGCTTTACGTTGTCATAGATGTTCCCGTTCGCGATATAGAGGTCTTGATCGCCATCATTATCCGCATCCAGGAACAGCAGCCCGAATGTTACATAGGGCTGTGATGGCTTCCTTAGGCCCGCCTGCGTCGCTAGTTCCGTGAACAGACCGGAGGTCCCTGCACGGTAGAGGTCCACTCCTTCACCAAAGAAGTTTCCAATGGCGACTCCCAGGCCGCCATCGGGCCAGCACTGGGCGGCATCCATTCCCATCGAACCTCGCACTTGTCCAGTTTCCGTAAGCCCGATTCCAAGCTGCATTCCTTGCTCCTCGAACCTGCCGGAACGAGTACCCATAAAAAGCCTGTTCGGCGTCATGTCGTTTGCAACCATGATGTCCGGAAAGCCATCCTGGTTGAAGTCGCGAACCACGACGCCAAGCGCCTTCGAATCCTCCGTCTGAATGCCCGAGGCCTTGGTGACATCCTGAAAACGGCCGTCTCCGCTGCCCTTGTAGAGCCGGCATGTCTCAGGTTCATACTCCTGCGGCCTGCAGTAGGTGGGAAACGTGGTGCCGCATCGAACATTCAGCGCGGGAGTCCAACGCAGATAGTGACACACAAACAGGTCTAGCCGGCCATCTCGGTTATAGTCGAGCCAGGCGGCGCTTGACGACCACCCAGGGTCGTTCAGCCCACTAACCGATGTGACATCTTTGAACTTCTCTCCTCGTACGTTGTGAAACAGCCTGCACTCGCCCACCCCGCTGATGAACAGATCGTCGAAGCCGTCTCCATCATAGTCTCCAACCGCCGCTCCCATTCCCTGAAGCGAGATCGCGAGACCGGTGGCTTTCGTTACATCGGTGAAGCGCTTGCCGCCTTCGTTGCGAAAGAGCAACAAGGTTGGACGGGTGCCTTTGTATGGGTGCCCCGGCCACCAGTCTCCGTTTACCACCAGTACGTCCAGAAATCCATCCGCGTTATAGTCGATGAAGGCGCCGCCTCCGCCAATCGACTCCGGCATCCACCTCTCTCCAAACGCTCCATTGTGCCGAGATGCAGTTAGGCCAACCTCGGCGGCTACGTCGCGAAAACGCACCTCGGGAGCGGGCTGCCGAATGGTGGGTGGCTGACCTGAGTTTCCTCTCTTGCACCCTGGCACGAAGAGAACCACGCAGAGCACGGTGAGGAATCGTAATTTCATGGGTGGGTCTTTGCCGGCATTTTGACGATTGGCATCTCAATTCCCAGCTCACGCGAAACTACTTCGAGCGCGAGGCGACCTACCCCTTTGTGCCTGTCAACTACGTAAGCCGCCTGGGCTTCGGACAGCGCAGCAGTGTACCGACCCTGTTTCCGATAAGCCGCCGAGAGGCGAACACGCAGAGCCGGATCATACGGTCGGTTGTTCTTCAGCGTAACGAGCTGACTAATCTCACGGTCAAGCGCCAGTGCCGTATGGGCGATGTCTCGCTGTTGTTGGGCCTCGGACTGATTTCCGAGCTTGCCGAGAGCCGACGAGTAGAGCATGCGCAGCGAGCCATTGCGCGGGTCGTGTACGAGGGCCAGCGCCGCTACGTACGCGCACTCCTTCCAGCGGCTGGCAGCATTGTAGAGCTTGACCAACTCCTCGGCGGCACGTACTTCGGCAGGGTCGTGTTGGAGCGCGGTAAGTAGGTGGTGTTCACGCCTGCCAGCGAGAGAATCAGCGTTTGGTTTGGCGGCCAGCAGTTCCGCCATGAGTCGGTGTGTACGGGCGGATTTGGCTCCACCGCGTATCAGCGCGCTGAGCCGATTCTCCGCGTCAAGAATCCTACCCTGCTTGATCTCAAGGGCGGCGACGTAAACGGCCACTTCTGGCTCCGTGGGACCAAGATCGAGCGACTTCAACGCAAGTTCCAGTGCCTTTGGGTTGTTATAGCGCCTATTGTAGGCGCGAGAAAGCGCGAGAATCCCGTGAATGTCGCGTGGGCGAAGGTTATCGAGGGCATCAGCCAACGCGGCTGCCGCGTCGTCTTTCTGCCCGATCAGGTCCAAAGTATCGGCCAATGATATCCGGCTGGCGGCGCCCCGAGGGTCTAGCTTGATGAGTCGCTCGCACGCCGTACGGGCTTCATCAAGAAGTCCCAGATTCTTGCAGGTGAGGGCCAGCGTCTCTTGTGCCGCGCCATACACCTGGACGTCGCCACCGAGAGAGACCTTCAATATGAGCGCTCGGGCAGTGAGGAGATCCCCTAGATCGAGACGCCTGCGCGCTGCCGCCACAAGCTCCTCTGGCGCAACAGGGAGGGCCTCCACGGAGAGCTTCGCGAGCTTTTCGCGAACGTCGGGGGCATCGGATGCTGGAACGTCCGGTGCAGCCACGAGCCGAACTTCATTGGACAGCTTGAGGAGCTGCTCTGGGGACGAGAGTGCGCCCCCGAACCTAATCCAGAGCGCCCCACCAACCACGGCCAATGCTAGCGCAAGGGCGACACGCCGTCGCTTGCTCACCACACCAACGCTGGTTTGTCCCTCGTGCGACGTATCCTGAACAGTTCGATTCGCTCGTGGCATGTCAAGTTCATCTTACCGCGACAGCCAGTGTTTCTGCGTGGTACAAGGCAAAGTAACCGCCCGCCGCAGGTCTTGCGGCGGGCAGAGACCTACTTTCCGGTATTGGGAGTGCTTGCCTCGGTCGTCATGACCTCGCGCACACCGGTGATGCCGGTGTCGCGTTTCGCTGCCGGCAGGTCGCCAGGCGGAGCGGGAGCAGCTTTACCGTCGTCCGTTCCATACAGATTTGGATTGCCTTTGTTTCGCATGGGTCCCGTGTAGTAAACAGATCCGCCTTCTGGCCTGGGTTTGGGAGGCGGCTGAGACGCATTCCACCACACATAGCCTGCAACAGCAATCAGAAAAACCATAACGCCTGTTAGGCGCTTCAGTGATGACCTAGAATCCATGTTAGTATTCCTGCGCCCATACTACACTACTGGGCGCGCAATGTATGAGTACTCCAAAGCAAAACTTCCGGGAGCGGCGGCTGCCGCTCCCGGAAGTATAGAACATGCACCTGGTTAGTTGCCTTCTTTTGTGTCGGCGCCCTTCCCAGGCTGTGAGGCTGCGTCTGCGCCGGAGGCTTCGCTCTTCTTCTTCATGGGACCCGTGTAGTAGGTCCCACCGCTCACCTTCGGCGACTCTTCCTTGCTGCTGCACCCGGCGATAAGGGGGAGTACTACTCCCATCGCGAGACTAGCTGCTAGTACCCTACCAACCGCTTGCTTAAACATCAAGGTCAATCTCCTACTCGATTGAGAACGTATGATACTTCTTGTACCACGCGCCATCACCAGATCGCTGTGCGAGGTAGCGCTCGTTGTTACGGGCGATTCTCTTGGCATGACCATCAAGGAAGCCAAGGTTGCCGCCCTCCTGGTGCATGTAAGCTGCTTCGCAGCCCATCGAGATCCCGATAAAGCCAGGCTCGAACACGAGGGAGATACCGTCGGACATCATGGCCGTCTCTGCCGGGCGAAGAATGTCTGCCAAGCTTCGAGTCGGTCGGCCGTCATACGAGCCGCGGCTTCCTGGGAACTGGAAGTACGGGTCAGATTGGGTGCCGCTGCCGACAAGCGTGGGCATGTCGAACGCGATGCCGAACTGGGCCTGGAACTCGCGAACATTGTTCAGCCAGTCCTGAAGGCCGGACGAACCGGGGGTGCCGTTACCATCGCAGTCAGCTGCATCGGCTGCCTTGAGGTAGTTGCCCTGGTTGAATGACGGGCAGGTCATGATGTCGCGGGGCTTCTTCTGGTTTGGGATGATGTCGCCGTTCTTGATGTACGGCTGCAGCTTGAAGACCCAGCTTCGCTCTTTGACAGGCTGTCCGGTGTACTCACGCCGGGTGAGCCAAGGGATGATGGTCTCGTCGTAGTCTTGAGCATACATCAGGATACCGGTGAGAACGTTCTTCTCGTTGCTGATACAGGTGATGCCGCGGGCCTTCTCACGAGCCTGAGCAAACACCGGGAACAGAATTGCAGCCAATATCGCGATAATAGCGATCACGACAAGCAACTCGATGAGCGTGAAACCCTTCTTGCGTGACAACATTTCTGAGATCCTCCGAACGACAGATTGATGAGAACGACTCGACATTTAACAACTTGCAGGTCGATTACTCGACCCTCCGTACACTGCGAGACGACGAGACGGTTACGCTTGTTCCGCCTGTCGCCATCCGCGCGAGCACCGATCGTTGCGGTGCCCAGTGTCCGACCCGGCCGTGGAGAGCTCCATTGCACTCCCGGACTGACTGACTTCAACAGCATGCGGCCAAGATTGCGATACTCGAACCATGATACGGCCGCATGAACCCAATGAATGCATGCAGTATAGCGACAGAAAAATGCACAATCAAGTACAATTTTGTCTACATTATAATCTTTTTCTCGTGAATCTCGTGGAATCAGGTGTTCTTGTCAGTCCGCGTGGCTGGTAGCAGCACGCGAAAACGGCCCACGACATGTCGCGGGCCGAGGGCCAAGAGTCTCAGCATGGCTGTGTGTGCAGATGACTTGAGCCGAAAAAGGTGTTGTCAACGTGTCAAGTTTCGAGAACCGGTGCATACGATCAGTACATCTCAACAGCTCACTCATTGTCACCCTGAGCGGAGCCACAGCCGTATCGTGGCGAAGTCGAAGGGTCCGGTAACGTCACATCGGATACGCCCGGATGTCTCGTTCCTGCTGACGGCATGCGGGAATGACGCGCATCCAAACGGCCGAAGCTCCGTTCAACATGACATTACAGAGACCTGCGTTTTCCGGCGCAGCAAGGACACTAAGAGTGCGCCTCTAGATGTCTTGTGTCCGAAAAGATGTTGTAGTTGTGTCAAGTCTTGCGAACACGGAAATTGTCACCCTGAGCGGAGCCACAGCTGTATCGTGGCGAAGTCGAAGGGTCCGGTAGTAATTGTCCGTTTATGTGTGACCGGATGCTTCGGCTGCGGTTCGGAACGGCTGAACCTCCGCTCAGCATGACAGTACAATTGCTACGAAGTGCAGACTTTGCTGGAAGCGTCTACGCGACTTACAGACTGCTTGCATCTCGTTAACGTTTGGAGCCAGTAGTACTCGTCGGTCTGAGGCTAAGCCTCGCCAGAGTAAGTCAGTCTTCAGACACCTCTACCGCTCGTCTGTCTGAGGCAAAGCATTGCTAGGCGAATGCGCCAATGCTTCGAGGCAGATGGGCGGGAAATACTTCAGACGCCTTGTTGTTGCCAAGCCGCTTTGCGAGGAGCTCCGAGAGCACGTCACGATAATCCGTCGTAACGCGCAGGTCGCCTGGGCCGTCCAGCTTGTCCGGCATCAAGCCTGGCCATGCTCCATGAACCTTCCCTCCTCGTACTCCTCCGCCCATCAGCATCATGACGCTGCCGCGTCCATGGTCCGTACCGAGGGCGCTGTTCTCGTGAAGCCGCCTGCCAAACTCAGTCATCACAACCACGGATATTCGCTTCATTCGAGCAGCCATGTCTCGGTCGAATGCTGCCAAGCAGTCTCCCACATCCGCAAGCTGGCTCGCGAGCAATCCACCGGCGCTGCCCTGGGCGAAATGGGTGTCCCAGCCGCCGCGATCCAGGCACGCCACCTCAAGTCCCACGTTTGCGTGAATAAGGCAGGCAACTTGCTTGAGCGCCCCGCCCAACTCGCTGGCGGGGTAGGCAGCGCCATTCTGAGGCCGATATTGCGCAGGATCCACCCTTGCCAGAGAATCAATCACCTTGAGGGTCTCTCGGCCAGCATGCGCGATGGCGTCTGTGCCATGGCCATAGAGATTCGCCAGCGTGTCGCGAAGGCTCCTCTCGGACGAGATTCCGGCAACGCGAGGAACATCAAGCCTGAACTCGGACAGATTCGTGATCGCGGAGGCACCGGTGGCGCCGCGAAGCGAGTCCGGCATCATCGACGAAAGCGCAACCGCCCGTAAGGGCGATCCATTCTCTGTCGGGCTCAATGCCAGGTGTCGGGCAAGCCATCCGACGGCCGACCCTGTCAGGTCGTTCGGCTGACCGCGCTCGACGGTCGCCATCGCCTCGAAGTGGGATCTGGTCTGGTCGCCGCTGCCCACGGCGTGAACGAATCCGAGCCGTCCCTGCTCGAAGATTGGATGCAGGCTCGCCAACGCTGGGTGCAGGCCGAAGAACCCGTCCAGATCGATGGCCCGATCTGCCTGCGCTGCGCCCCGGTCCTTCGGCGAAGCAAGCCGAAGAGCGGGACGGCTCCGATGATAGTCGTCCTCCGCACACGGAATCACGGCGTTGAGCCCGTCCATGCCGCCTCGCAGGAACACATACACCAGCAGGTCTGCCTCACTCTCCGCGCGATTAGGCCGCACAGCAAGTTGGGCCAGAGACGTTCTAGGCGCACTTGCCCACGCCAAACCGCCAAGAGCAGCGCCAAGCACCGCTTGCCGCCGCGACAACCCTCTCTCTTGCGATTCACCGGAAGTCATGTTTGGCCCGGTTTGGAGTGAGTCGCTTGTGCTCGCCCACCCGCGTCCATCGCAGCTCGACCAATCGTTGGGCATTGTCTTGTTCCTTTTTCTCGGCTAGCGCCACTGAAACGCCGGAGTCGACAGGACCAGCGCTCCTGCCTCGGCGATTATCGTCTCGCCCGGTGCCCCTGTGGCTTCTCGCGCCCCAATGTGCGTGGATATAAGTTCCACCAGCCCAGAATTCGACTCGGCTCGGTCTCCCAGAATGACCTCCACAAGTGAACGCGACGCGGCACTTGCGTCGTCCGAGTTCGAGCCCTTGAGCAGGTCCGTCAGATTCACGGTCGCCCCGGCTATCGACCCGGTTGCAAGGGCGAGCGCGAAGTTCCATCGCGCAAGCACCGTGCCGGTCCACGCGGAAGTCTTCTGTGGATAGCCGTCCGGCATCGGCCACTGGTGAAGCGGCTGCCCCATCTTTGCGAGATGCTCCTGGAGAGGCCTTCCACCAGAGGTCTCTGCGGCAGTGGCCCGAAGAGCGGAGACCATGAAGTCGAATGGTCGCTTCAATATCGCTGGACCAGAGAGAAGGTCATCCGACACGAGCAGCGGCTTGAGCATGCTTGGAATGTCCCCGCCGGACTTCATGTAAACGTCGGCCAGTTTGTTTGTCCACGGTGCGTCATCGCGCCCGAGAAAGTATCGAACTAGCTTCTCGCTGATGAACTTTGCCGTCGATCGGTGCGCGCATAGGATATCGAGAACGCGCTCGCCGTCCTTCACACCCCCTCCAGCGGCGATGTCTTGCCCGAGAACACGTTTCGGCCCGTCATCGTGGAAATCCGGATCAAACCTGAAGCGTCCGCGCTGTCTCCAGAACCGACTCTCGATAGTCCAGCCAGTCAGGCACCTCGCGACCTCCTGAACATCCTTCTGCGTATACCCGCCATGAACGCCCAGCGTGTGAAGCTCCAGCAGCTCTCTGGCGTAGTTTTCGTTCGCGCCCCCGCCGGACTTGTCGATCCGACGATTCACCTGGTTGTCTAGGTAGCCGAGCATGGCGGGACTGTGAGCCGAGGCCCGAATCATATCCGGAAACCTGCCCAGGGCGTGCCGCCTAATGACCTGCTCGCAGTCGGTCGGCAGGAAATAGGTAAGTTGGCCCTTGCGAGCGTAGATGTTGAGGTGATTGGTCCAGAACTCCACCATGCGCTCTCTGAGCTGGTGCCTACTGTAGACCGCGCGGAGCAGCGCCGCCTGCTGAAGCTGCGCCAGAATGTGCCATTCGGGGAGATCCGCAAGCTCAAGACCGTTGCTCCGAAGCGCCTCGATGGCCCTAAGCCTCAGCGCAAGGAACGGTTCCTCTTCGTCATTTGGGTGGAGCTGCTCCTCAATGAACGCCTCGCGGCCTTGCCTGCCAAGCGCCTCTATCTCGCCTGGGCGCGGACCGTACCCCACCCTGTTCAGCAGTCTGGCAAGAGGTGCAACAGCGCCTGTGGGCAGTGCAATGCTGGCCGGCGCCGCGGGGTGCGTAAGGCCGCGAGTCAGTCGGTCACAGCCCGACGCAAGTACGCCTGCTCCCGCTGCCGCGGCCAGCCCAAGTGCATCCCGACGTGCAACCTTCACCGTACTAAACCGTACGCATCCGCAGCGACGGAGCCGGCATGAGTGCGCGTCAGGACGGCGGTCACTCCTGCGCCAAGCGCCATCAAGAACCCAATCGGAAAGAACGCAAACCATCCCACGAGCGGCACCAGTCCGGCAACAACGAGCACTCCGGCGCCGCGCGCAAGAGCGCTGAACTCAGATCGACTTGCGTCCATCATCCTAATTCTTGAACCAAGCATCTTCGCCATGCCGCTTGCCCCAATGGCTCCGGCTGCGAGCAGATTCGAGAACAGGACGATTCCGACGAGCTTGATAACGCCGGATGGCTGCGCGATGAAGATTGTGGAGAGGAAGCCCGCTGTGGCAGCCACTAGAATCCCGCGGCCAAAGGCCTTCCAAGGCGTCATCTCAATGACCGACTGCGCCTGGGTACACTTTCTCCCAAAGAAGAGAGCGACGATGACCAGCAGCGTCCAGCCGGAGACCATGATTCCCATGATGAGACTCAGCATCGCCAGTACATCACCTATCGAATAGGGCATCCCCATCTTGTCTCTCCTCTCGCGGCCAACGCCACCACACTGCTACTACCTGACAGTGCCCGACGCGGTTTCGCTGGACACGGTGAGAATTCGGTCACAGGCGCTGATGTGTCAGAATGAAGGTGCAGAAGTTACTAGGAGGCCGTGATCCCTTTGTCTACCCGTAGTGAGATTGTGGCTCAACTCATCGAACTTTCGAAGACGCTGGGAGATCCGGCGCGCGACCTGGCGATTCTCGGCGAGGGCAACACCTCCGCCAAGCTCTCCGACCAGTCGTTTCTGGTGAAGGCAAGCGGCAAAGAGCTGCGAACGGCGGATGAGGGTACGTTCGTGGAGGTGTCGTTTGCGCACGCGCTGGCCGCGCTCGGCGGCTCAAACCTCAGCGATGCGGAGGTTCGGCAAGCTCTGGTGGATGCGCGTATTGGCGATGTCGGCGCCACGATGCCCTCGGTCGAGACCTTCCTGCATGCCTACCTTCTTACGCTTCCAGGCATCGCCTTTGTTGGCCACACGCATCCGGTGGCGGTAAACT
Organism: bacterium; assembly: GCA_009885735.1. Classification (GTDB taxonomy): domain Bacteria; phylum Armatimonadota; class Chthonomonadetes; order Chthonomonadales; family CAJBBX01; genus VFKD01. Next base: position 19,458 of record VFKD01000177.1, on the reverse strand, counting down.
CCATTCTCTGCTCAGTCCACTCCCGAAGTTTGGTTGCGGGCCGCACGTTTCCCGACGAAATTGTCTGCTGCGGACCGGCGGTCTGCTATGTGGAGTACACAGATCCCGGCCTTCCGCTCGCTTGCGCGCTGCGCGACCAAGTGGAATCCTTCATCACTGAGTACAACATGGCGCCAAAGGTAATTCTGATGGAGAACCACGGCCTCATCACGCTCGGCAAGAGACCCAAGGACGTGATGACGGCAACGCTGATGTACGTGAAAGCCGCAAAGATTCTCCTGGGCGCTTGCGCTTTCGGAGGAGTTCGATTCCTCACGCAGCAGAACGTAGACCGCATTCACACGCGGCCAGACGAGCACTATCGGCAGGCGCAGATCGGCAGCTAATGTCGCTGCTCACACCACAAGGAACTGGACCAAGCAAGAGATGACAACCTCGACCGACGTGAATCCAACAGATGTCTTGCCGAGCCGCATGCTTCGATGGCACCTCTATGGTGACGGGCTGGACAGCCTCCGGGTAGAGGAGGTCGATGTGCCAAAGCACGGGCCGGACGAACTGCTCATTCGCCAGGATGCCTGCGGCCTCTGCTTTTCGGACACCAAGGTGATCGCTCTCGGCAAGGACCACCCCAGAATGGTGGGACGCGACCTCGCTTCCAACCCTGTTACCCTCGGCCACGAGGTCTCATGCACCGTAATCGGCGTTGGGGCTGAACTAGAAGGTCGATTCAGTCTTGGCGATCGGTTCATCGTGCAGGCAGATGTCTTCTACAAAGGCGTGTCGATGGCCTATGGCTATGCCATCTCGGGCGGTCTCGCAGAGTACAGCATCATCCCCAAAGCGATGATCGATGGAGACGAGGGATGCTACCTCCTGCCCCTTGCGGCCTCGGACGGGTATGTCGAGACGGCCCTCGTGGAGCCGTGGGCATGCGTGGTAGCAGCGTACAACCAGGATCACCGCACCGGAATTCGCGCTGATGGACGACTGCTCGTGATTGTCGGCGAAACCGACCAAGCGCTGGATTGGTCGGGAGCTTTTACGGGTAATCCGTCCTCGGTCGTGGTCGTTGGCACGGATGAATCTGGTCTGCCGGAACTGCAGGCTAAAACTGCCGTGACACGCGAGAGCGTCTCGGATTGGGCAGAGTTGAACGCAGCACACACAAGCGGCGAGGGCTTCGACGACATTGTGATTCTGGGCGCAGTGCCGGCCGAGATCGTTGAACGGGCAGCCTCGACACTTGCAAATCACGGCATCATGAACCTGGTTGGGTGTCCTAGTTTCGGGCGCAAACTTAATCTCGATATCGGCCGGATTCATTACAACTGGCATCACTACGTGGGAACGCCCTCGCTGCGCATCGCGGACGGCTACGTTGAGGAGCGCGGCGCCGACCTGAAGGCTGGAGGCTTGGCCTGGTTTATTGGAGCCGGAGGGCCGATGGGCCAGATGCATGTGCAGAGAGCTGTGCAGCATCCGAGACCGCCTCGGACGATTGTGGCCACGGACATCGATGCAGAGCGGCTCCAAAGCGTGGCGGATCGCTTCGGAGCAGACGCTGCTGCTCGCGGCGTGGAGCTCGTCGTGATTAACCCGAAGACAATGAGCGCTGCCGATTTTGACGCTGAACTGAACCGACTGTCCGAGGGGTGTGGTTTTGATGATGTGGTCTCGCTCGTTCCTGTCGCAGTTCTCATCGAGCACGCTGTGAATCATCTTGCCGACGGCGCCTGGTTCAACATCTTCGCCGGGGTAGCGCGCGGCACCATGGCCGATCTGGATGCGGATGCAGTGGTCGCGCGGCGCGTTAGGTACCTGGGCAGCAGCGGAAGCAGCATTGCGGACATGCGCGAGACGCTTGCCAAGGTCGAGAGTCGAGAACTTAGCACGAACTCCTCTCTTGCGGCAATTGGCGGGATGCGGGCGGCCCGCGAGGGGCTTGCAGCCGTCAAAGAGGGCCGATTTCCCGGCAAGACGCTCATCTTCCCGCTGATACCGGACCTCCCGCTCACTCCTCTCACCGATCTGAAGGACAGTTATCCAACCGTGCATGCACTGCTGAAGGACGGTCAGTTCTGGACTCAAGCGGCAGAGGACGAGTTCCTTCGAGTGGCATCGCCATAGGCATTCTGTGTGTCGTATGTAGGGTCACTTTAGCCCCAATACTGTTCACTAAGAACTTGGATCGCATCCTTCGACCGCGCCTCGATACGGCTGAGGCGCGCTCAGGACGAACGGATTCGGCTAAGTGAACAGTTTTGAGTTTAGCCCTATCTATTTCTGAAGGTACCGGCCCTTAGCCGTCACTCCAGCAAAAGCAGGAATCCAGAAGAGCGAAACTGGATTCCCGCTAAGGACCCCGTTTGAAGTCGTAACGGGGCAGGCTATGCGGGAATGACGGTTTAGAAGCCTGTGCCACTCGCCCGAGAGACATGTCCAATGCAGGTTAATGCTCAAACAGGAGACAGAATGAAGCGGCTGGAAGGACGAATCGCCATTGTGACGGGAGCCGCGCAGGGCTTGGGAGAAGCCATCGCTCTGCGCCTCGCAGCCGAGGGCTGCGCGGGGCTCGTCGTCGCCGACATGAACGTCGAGAAAGCGACGGCGGTTGCCAGTGCAATCTCGTCGCGGACTTCGTGCCGTGCCATCGCAGTCCGTACAAACGTCTCGGACGAAGCCGACGTGGCCGCAATGGTGCAGGCCGCAACCGATGCGTTCGGGCGCCTCGACCTGCTTGTGGCGAATGCAGGCATCCTGAAAGCTCACGACCTGGTCGACTTCCCTGCCGCCGATTGGCGAGCTGTCATCGACGTCAACCTCACGGGCTACTTTCTTTGCGCGCAGGCCGCAGCCAGAGCCATGATTCCAAACAAGTCAGGGTCCATTGTCCAGGTCAACTCCAAGTCCGGCAAGAAGGGCAGCTTTCGCAACAGTGCTTATGCGGCAAGCAAGTTCGGAGGGGTTGGCTTAACTCAGTCAATCGCGCTCGATCTCGCGCCGCATGGTGTTCGAGTTAATGCCGTGTGTCCCGGCAACCTACTGGATGGAACGCTTTGGCAGGAGAGTCTCTATGCACAGTATGCCAAGACGCAGGGCCTAAGTGCGGAGGAGGTACGGCGAAAGTATGAAGCGCAGGTGCCCCTTGGACGAAGCTGCGCCTACGAAGACGTCTGCAATGTGGTGGCATTCCTCTGCTCCGATGAGTCTAGCTACATGACCGGTCAGGCCATTAACGTGACCGGTGGCCAGGAGATGCGATAGGGACCTGGTCCCTGTCTAATTCACGCAATGGCAAAGACCTCTGTTCGCTACGTCTGCCAGTCCTGCGGCGCGGTATTCCCTCGCTGGATGGGAAAGTGCTCCGACTGCAGCGAGTGGAACTCCCTGCAAGAGGAGCGAACCGCACCTTCGCCCTCGGCTCGCGCAGCCTCAAACCGGGTGCCTTCGGGTTCAGCCGTACCCATCACCAGCATTGCAGCACGATCTTCCGGCAGGCTAACCACAGGCATATCCGAACTTGATCGCGCGCTTGGCGGCGGCCTTGTGGATGGAGGCGTAGTGCTCGTTGGCGGCGACCCCGGCATAGGCAAGTCCACCCTCCTCACACAGATGGCCTTCAAAGTCGCCGGGGGAGGCAAGACAGTCCTGTATGTTTCCGGCGAGGAGAGCCCCCAGCAGGTAAGGCTGCGAAGCGAGCGGCTAGGCGCCCTCTCCGAATTCCTGCTGGTGGCCAGTGAAACCGACGTCGCAACTATTTGTAGTCTCGTAGAGTCCATTCATCCTGCGGTGGTTGTCGTCGACTCGATTCAGACCACCTACGACAGCTCGCTGGACTCCGCGCCAGGCTCGGTCACTCAGATACGCGACTGCGCCATGCAGCTTGCGCGCACAGCAAAGCAGCTGGGAATTCCCCTGCTCCTCATTGGCCATGTGACAAAGGAGGGCACACTTGCCGGCCCACGAGTGCTCGAGCACATGGTGGACACGGTGCTCTACTTCGAGGGAGACCGGCATCACAACTACCGAATTCTTCGCGCGGTGAAGAACCGATTTGGCTCTACAGACGAGATTGGCATCTTCGAGATGGGAGGTGAGGGCCTGCGTGAAGTAGAGAACCCCTCTGCCACGCTTCTCGCTGAGCGATCCGCCTCGACGCACGGCTCGGTGGTCACGTCAACGCTAGATGGCTCGCGCCCTCTCCTCGTGGAGATACAAGCACTCGTGGCCCGCTCCTTTCTCTCGAATCCGCGCAGGACTGCGACGGGCATCGACCTCAACCGGCTTCACATGATTCTCGCCGTTCTCGAGAAGCGCCTTGGGCTTCGGTTGGGCGATCAGGATGTCTACGTCAATGTTGCAGGCGGCATGAGGGTTATTGAGCCGGCCACGGACCTTGCAGTCGCGCTTGCGGTGGCATCCAGCTTTCGCGAAGAGAGAGTAGATCCTGAGGTGATCGTCGTTGGAGAGGTCGGGCTTAGCGGCGAAGTGCGCTCCGTGCCGCAGGCTGAACTGAGGCTGAAGGAGGCTGCTCGATTGGGCTTCTCGCGAGCAATCGTGCCTGCACACTCGAAGGTCGCAGCGCGAGGGACCTCAATCACGGTGGAAACGGTGTCGAGCCTAGACGACGCACTTGCCAAAGCGCTGCGCCGAGGCAGCATCGGAGCCAAGCGTGGCTGACACTGCGCTGTTGTTCGACGTCGATACCGAGTGGCTACGCGAGACTGTCGCGCGGGCACTTGCCGAGGACCTTGGCTCGGGAGATCTCACCACGCAAGCGATCGTCATCTCCTGCAAGCGTACCCATGCTACCCTTGTGTGCAAGTCCGCAGGCGTGATCGCTGGACTTCCAGTGTTCTTCGAGACCCTGAGGCAAACGAACGCGGACATGGTCATCCGGTCTACCGTACAGGAAGGAGCCGTCGTAGGGTGTGGAGATCGCATAGCGGAGTTCGACTGCGACCAAGCGGGCATCCTCTCCGGCGAGCGAACTGCGCTCAACTTTCTGCAGAGGCTATCCGGAGTAGCGACACTCACGGCGGCATTCGTACACGCTGCCGGTCGATTGGATGTTCAGATACTCGACACGCGCAAGACCACTCCAGGCATTCGACCACTTGAGAGGTACGCCGTGCGCGCGGGAGGCGGCTGCAATCATCGATTCGGCCTCTTTGACGAGGTAATGATCAAGGACAACCACATCGCGATTGCCGGTGGCATCACCCAGGCCATTGAGCGCTGCCGCCAAGGCGTTCCATCCGGAATCCTTATGACGGTCGAGTGCGACACCTTGGAGCAGGTTGCCGAAGCCCTGAAGTGCCGCCCAGACTGCATTTTGCTCGACAATATGGATCTGACTACGCTGGCCGCTGCAGTTGTGCTGTGCAACGGTCTTGTAGAGACGGAGGCCAGCGGCGGGATCACGCTTCAAGCGGTGGCCGGAATCGCGTCAACGGGAGTTGATCGAATCTCTGTCGGTGCGCTGACGCACTCCGCTCCTGCGATGGATATCAGCCTCGAAGTGACAAAATGAATGCTGCAGGTAAACCACCCCTTGCGACAGGACCGTGCGCATTCCGACCGGACTATCTGCAGACCATCGACTCGACACAGGACGAGGCGCGCCGATTTCTTGCGCTTCCAGAGCGCTGCCCAACGGTGGTCTATACGTTTAACCAAACCGCGGGTCGAGGCAGGCGAGGCACTCAATGGTGGATGGCGCCGGGCGATGCGCTGGCTGCTACGTTCATTGTCCCATCGAGCGAGTGGGCCGGCGCCTCGACGCACGGTCTTCCTCTCGCCGCAGGAATGGCCGTTGCCACAGCTATAGAGTCGCTGTGCGGCATTTCCCCTACCCTAAAGTGGCCAAATGACGTGCTGCTTGGGGGGCTCAAGTGCGCCGGAATCTTGATAGAGATGGCGCACCACGTCTCTGGAGAGTGTGTTGCGCTGATCGGCATCGGGATCAACGTCAACGCCAAGCAGATGCCCCAGGCACTGTCTGCATCTGCCACATCAGTGAGGATAGAGCGCCCTCGATCGGGGCGCTTCGGCCTGCACGCGCTTGCTCGAAGCCTCCACAACTGCCTGGGCGCCGAGTTTGAACTGCTGAGAACGGAAACGCACGGCGAAACAATGGCTCGATGGCGCCTGCGCGATGACACGGCAGGAAGAACATACACCGCTGACTCTGCAAACGGAACCATCGTGGGAGTTGCCGTTGGTATTGACGACAGTGGTGCGCTCATTCTGAGGTGCGACGACGGCGGGGTCCACACCGTATTCGCCGCGACATCCTCGACCTTTTAGAAGGTCGGGTTGAAGAGATTGGCCAGTTCGCGGCGCGCACACGCCATTGCGATCCCACGGTGACTGATGAGGTGCTTCTCTTTGGCGGGCAGCTCCGCCATGTGCTTGCCGATTGATGGAAGCAGGAAGATTGGATCGTAACCAAAGCCGTGGGCGCCGCGCCGTTCCACGCCGACCCTGCCCTCGCAAACAGCCTCGCAGATTATCGTTTTGCCTGCTGGAACCGCGATTGCGACTGCGCAGCGAAAGCGGCAGCCGCGCATCTCGTCGGGCACATCTCGCAGCGCGTGAAGGATGTAGTCCATCTTGTCTGCGAAGGTCGTCTCTTCGCCCAGATACCTTCGTGAATACAGGCCGGGCTCACCATTGAGTGCATCTACCTCAAACCCCGCATCGTCCGCAATAGATACTACTCCGGTTGATTGGGCTGCAAACCGAGCCTTGATGGCGGCGTTCTCCGCATAGGTTGTGCCGGTCTCTTCTACGTCATTGGGCACGTTTGGGAAGTCTTCCAGCGTGAGGAGGCGCAGTCCGGTATCTACCAGAAGCTCGGCCATCTCCCGCCCCTTGCTTGCATTGCCTGTCGCAATCAGCAGGTTGAGGGCGAACCCACAGGCAGTGTCCATTCTCGCTCAGGCGTGGAGACTGAAGCGGTCTCGGCCGCAGTTAAGATTGGCCATGCAGAAATCCAGCGCAGCACGGGTTCGCATGATTCGAGAGAGCGCATAGGAAGAATGGATGACGGAATCGAGGTCGATTGGCAAGAAGAGCGCTTCAAATGCATCGCGTGGCACAAGAAGGCAAGGGGTGGAGAGGTCGTCTTCCTCGTGATCCTCCAGATAGGCGAGGACTTCTGTACGGATAGGCTCGTAGTGATCAAGGAACCAGGCTCGCTGTGCATCGTATCGAACAGCGTCCCCTGCTGCGGGACCATATTTAGCGGCCTCGCACAGAAGGTCTACGTGAAGCTGGAATCTCTCGTCGAACGCCTCGATCCGAAGGCGGCGAGCCGAGGCTGAGCGGGCTGCCGACAAGACTTTTGGCGACATCTGAACCGCGATACGAGCGATAACATCCAAGTCTTGACGAATGGTCGTGATAACAGTACTCCTAGCCTTGACGGCGCCAAACGAGATGCACTTTGAAGCTAGAACAGCACGAGCGCGAACATGCTCAATGCTTCCACTTGGCGGTCCGATTCGAATCATTGTGCGGTCCTTAGTCGAATTGAGCCTGAACTGAGCTACGGCGCCGTGGCAGAAGATGTTGACTGATTCACGAAGTTGACATGAAGGTCCTTCAAAAGGTTGCGGATCTCAACAGCCATCTGCGGCTCCACGAGCGGTATGACGATCTTGCACAGGGCCTCAACCGCGTCGATAGCTACCCTGGCGTCATCCAGGTTCTTCTTGACCTCGTTGGTGGCAGGGTCGGACACGAGACCTAAGCCAATCCATGCACCCTGCTGCAGAATGTCCACGCTCATAAGTAGGCGCTGCATCACACCAAGGTGAGGGAGGTGCGCCATGGGGTCCAACGGATCAATGCCTAGGTCCGCTGTATCAGCCTCATCCAATCCCGAAGCGTAGAGTTGGCTGGCCGCAGGCGCTTGCTCCGGAGCTTCACCCGCCGAGGAACTGGATGCATGCCGTTTGTCGACGAAGTTGATCCCTTCGTTCTCGTCCTCAGGCAATACTCGCTCCCTCGTGATGACTGTCACTTGCAGCACAATGTCGAATGGCAGAGTATAACATACGGGTACGTCCGATGACAAGACCGCGAATGGCATTATCGTCGCAGCAGATGGGTCCCTCAATCTGTTGGATCAGGGCTATTCGGAAGAGGCTAGATAATGAAATCCGACGATCTGGTTCGGTACCTCAACGACTACCTCTGCGTCTCTGACGTTCCTGACTGGCCGGATGCGCTGAACGGGCTCCAGGTGCAGGGCACAAGAGAGATTCAGCGCGTGGCGGTTGGCGTAGACGCTTGCGCCTACACAATTGAACGTGCTGCTCGGTGGTCGGCCGACCTTCTCATCGTCCATCACGGTCTTTTCTGGGGTCCGAAGCGCCGGATCGTGGATGCAATGTACGCTCGCATGGCTGGGCTCATCAGTTCGGGCATAGCCCTCTATAGCAGTCACACTCCGCTGGATGCGCATCCGGAGGTCGGCAACAATCATGTGCTGGCCCGCGGCTTGGGACTTACTGTAAGCGGTCGATTTGGAGAGGTTGAGGGAGTGCCTCTCGGAGTGTGGTGCGACAGTGAGATCGAGCGGGATGATCTGGTCGATAGATTGCGCGCACTGCTTGGCTCCGAGGGCAACGCAATGCTGTTTGGTCCGACCGTGTGCAGGCGCATTGGTATCATCTCTGGAGGTGCTGGAGACTGGATCGCCCGCGCTCAGTCCGCAGGTTGCGACACCTATATAACCGGCGAGGGCCAGCACCACACATTTTTTGAAGCCGAAGACCTTGGACTCAACGTATTCTACGCAGGGCACTATGCCACTGAAACAGTGGGCGTTAAGGCGCTTGCCCTGCACCTGGAGCAGCAATTTGGATTCGAAACGACGTTTATCGATCATCCCACGGGTCTCTAGCCGGCGTGGAAGGTCACTTGTTCGGGCAGCCCTGGCGGCACTTGCGTGTACGCTGATAGTTTTCTGCGTGCTCATCTCCGGTCCTGCAGCGGCTCAACGTCGCGGCGGTGGGTTCGGAGGCGGCCGAGGCGGTTTTAGCGGTGGGTCGAGCCGTTCAAGCGGGGGCTTCGGCGGCCTTCGAAGCTCAAGCAGCAGCTACGGCGGAGGATACGGGGGCGGGTACCGGAGTAGCTACGGTCCCAGGTTCTTCTTCTTTGGCGGCGGATCGGGCTCGGGCACTGCCCTGCTCGTCATCTTCGGAGTGGTCCTTGTGGTGGTCATTGCCGTCGCTGCCAACAGTTGGCATTTGTCGCGATTTGCAATGGTGAATGTCGCGCTCAATCTTCGTGACGGAGAACGATACGCTAAGCGACTCGATGGACTTGTGAACGACTCAGACTTTACGTCGGCCAGCGGTCGAGCGCGTGCTCTGCATAGGCTATGCAAGCTCGTTGAGCCGCAGGATGTGGTTGAGGGATTCGTTCGGATTGACAGGCAGCCGCTCAACAAGGACCAATGGGGCCAGAAGTCCGAGGACCTGGCGAGAAGGCAGATGGCGTACGTGGGAGTCGAGGCGGAGGCGGTGAATGTCTCGAACGAAGAGGGCCGCACGGTGAAGATCGACGCACCGGCAAACGACCGCACTGTGGAGGATGCACAAGCCTGTGTGGTGGTGCTGCTTCTCACGCTTCGTAAGGCGACTCTAGGCACTCTGCAGAGCGGCGATGGCAGCGAGGCAATAACTGCGCTGAACATACTCGAGACGCTGCCGGGCCAAGAGTTCGACGCGCTCTACTTCTTCTACGCGCCGAACGCCGCGCAGCCGCTCGACCCACATGCGGCCAACCGCATCTACCTTGACCTGGCGGCGACTGCCGCCTAGAACGGCAGCGGGCTCACAGCGCCACGAGGAAGTATCTCCACAACCTGGCTGCCGACCCAGGTTGTGGAGTACTCTGTGCCGTCCACGATCTCTCGCTCGGCCTTGCAGGCAACATCAAACTCTATCTGAGCCCGAACGCCAGGCGTAAGACATGCTACGACAAGAGTGTCCCCCACCCAGGTCGCCAGCTTGTCGAACTCGCCAACTCGAACTCGCACGCTGAGCCGTCGTACCCATTCCGGGAATCTAATCGAAAGGGTCTTGCTTGTGTGCGCTGTGATATCAAGCAGGCCTCGCCGTGGCAAGTGGCTCACAAGGTCGAAGTCTGGGTTGCCGCACGAGAGCATGAGGTTCACTCGGTTCTCGAACGGGTGCCCCGTCAACACGGCCTTGTGAAAGTCGCACATGGCGTGGACTGCGCCGGACGTGATGTCCAGGGTCGTGATGGGCCACGCGCCCTCCTGCATGCGGTCGTTTGGAAGCTGCATGGCAAACCCGCCGATTGATCGGTTCAGCACGTCAAATTCAGAGTCGTCGCTTGGATTGAGGTTCTCTCTCATGAAGGCGCGCAACTCCGCTTCTCGGTGCTGAGTAGGCATCACCATGCTTCGCATGTACCGCTCCGCCAGATCAAGGTAGCGCGTGTGACCTGCGAGGCCAAGCGCCAGGGCGGCGCGAATGACGTCGCCAGTCTGATTGATCTCTCCCCTTCCCACTTCGTTTGCGGAATGGTCTGGGTAGACCTCGTCGCCCCAGCCCCATGTTGAGAAGTACTCGGGCACACCCACGTCCAGAATTCGCCTGCAGGCATCAATCGTCTCACGGTCTTCCAAGAACAAGGCCAACCGGGTGATTCCGGCAAGAGACGACGTGATCGAGTGGACGTGGCCGGAGGATCGCTCCATCTCTGCGAAAGTGCCATCGGGTTCGAAGAGAGTTCGCAGCCCCACCTCAGCATACTGCTGTGCAAGCGCCAGCGAGACCGGATCTCCCGTAAGTTGGTGATACTCCAGCAGAGGCTCAACGAGCCGTGCCGCATTCGCTTCGGTGAGCCCCTCGCACCTGTCCGCCATTCCAAGCTTGATGGCCCGGTCCGCCGACCACTTTCCGTCTGGATCGGTCAGGTCCACAAGTGTATGAATCATCTTCTGAGCCGTCGATTTTGCCCATTCGGAATTGCGAACGCGCATCAGAACGACCAGACCGTAGAGACCTTCCCGCAGATTGTGAAACTCGACGAATCGTGCCCCGCCACGCGCCGGATCGTAGTAGGAGTTGAGGCTGTCTTCGTTGTCAAACGAGGCGCGATGATAACGTTCCAGCACCGCAAGCGCGTTTGGCTCAATGTTTAGCGCAATGGTCTTCTCGGCGAGCAAGACTCCAAGTAGGCAGCGTCCAGTCACATGGGGAATGCCGATGTTGACATAGTGAACCAATTCGCCGGTTCCGTCGGCGCGTAGGTTGGCGCAGAAGTAGGGCTCATCGTCCTTGTCCGCGTCGAAGAGGCGCGTGAGGTGAACGGCGGAGAGGCGGATTGCCTCTCTAAGGTCCGTGCGGAAGGGCAGCTCAGAAATCGGGCGTGAAATAGCCCCCGATCGGTCGACCTCCTCGATAGAGGGCCATCTTGCCGTCACCGTGGGAGGCGACATGTCGGACCGTGCCATACTCGGCTAGAGCATGTAGTCTTGGGGCTTGATGTCGATGCGTGTCCGCTTCTCCATCGCCTCATTCGCGCGAATAGCTGCCACGCAGCAAGCAAGGCCCTCTTTCCAGTCGCAAGTGACCGGAGCGCCGGTCCGCACGCTGTTGAAGAAGTCCTCCATCTCGAGGAGGTAGCTGTCCTTGCCCGCGACTGCCCCGGTGAGGGTTCGTTCGCCGACCTTTACGCCGCTCTTGTTGAGCTTCTTCGTCGCCTCCGGGTCGAGTTTCAGCCCGACCTCTTTGTGCTTGCCCTGGTGCGTGGTGGCCGATGCCTTCATCCAGTCCTCGGCCTCGACGGTCGGCTCTCGGTAGTAGGAGCTCGGCGTCGCCTTCTCCTCCGAGATGATGAGCGTGCCGTCCTTGCCCATGAACTGCTCGTAGTAACCGTCAAACTGGTTCGTTGTGAGGGACGTGTAGTTCAGCTTGACTCCGTTGGCATACTCGAAGATCACTTCGACGTTGTCGAAGATGGTGCGGCCGTCCTTCCAGTAGTCGAGGCCGCCCATTCCCACGACCGCTACCGGAGGACCTCCAAGGAACCAGTTGACCGCGTGAATCTGGTGCGTTCCCAGCTCGGCCATCAAGCCGCGGGAGTATTCGCGATACATGCGCCAATTCCAGTGCCGGTCTGTCGTGTCCTTCGGGAGAGTTCGCCTCCACGAGCCGTTTCGGTTCCACTGCGCGCGCACGTGAGTTATAGGCCCGCACACCTTCTTCTGAGCGACCATTTCCCAGGCGTGGTTGTACATCACATCGGCTCTGCGCTGGTGGCCCACCTGCAGCACCTTCTTTGCATCAATGCTCGCACGCGCCATCTTCTTGCAGTCCTCGATAGAGTAGGCCATCATCTTTTCGGTGAAGACGTGCTTGCCGGATTCGAGCGCGGCAATCGCCATCGGAGCGTGGAGATAAAGAGGAGAGGCAATGATCACCGCCTCAATGTCTTTGAGGTCCATCACCTCGCGATAGTCCTTGTAGCCCTTGGCGCCAGGAACATCCTTGAGCGCGCGCTGGAGATTCGGCTCGTAGATGTCGCAAACGGCCTTCATCTTGACGCCGGGAACGCTCAGCGCGCGCTTGAAATCGACCCCATAGCCTTGTGAGCCGACGCCAACTATCGCAACATTGACCGGTCGAGAATCCTGAGAGGCCGCCTCCCGGCGCGCATTCGCCTCCGCCACCTCAGTGAGGCTTAGCCCAAGCGCGGCCGCCACCGCCGCCCCACCCTGTACAAAGTCGCGCCGAGTCATTCCAGCGGGCTGAAAGCCTATCTGAGGCCGTCCGTGCAGTTGCTCCATGTCATGCCCTCTCTCAAATCCGTCATCCCCGGAACTGTGGCGCGGCCGCAGTTCCGGGGAAAAGGTCAAGGTATCTTACATGCCTTCTTCAGCCTCGGCCACTCAGATTCCTGGATCACCTTGGTGTGACCATCCGCGAAGGCCACACACCGCTTGCCGTTGGATGCAGCCGGCTCATAGAGTAACACGAACTGTGCCGGATTCGCAATCTTTCGCATCGGCTTGTTAGTCAAGATTGGGTTGGGCATATACGGCGCCTTGGTCTGTGGATGCACGAAGACCGCCTCGTTCTTGACGTAAGGCATGATGGCCTTCTTCAGCTCCGCGGCAGTCTTCATGGGCGGCAGCACCTCGTCGTAGTCCTGGCTGTACATCAGGATTCCCAGGGCGAGCTGCTTCATGTTTGACTGCGATGAGGTGGTGACAGCGCTGTCGTGGGCGGTGTCTAGCGCTCCCGTGACGCCATCCGCGGCGCCGGAACTCTCCTTGATCTCCGTCGCCAGGTCGAAGGCGCGGATATCCATGATGCTTCCTGAGGTGCGAACGTTCAGCAGGCAGAGCCAGAGCTTTGTGTCCGGCTTGAGCTTCTCCGGCTTCGGTGGTTCGCTCATTCGCGACATGGCCATAATGTCGATTGGCTTCGAGGCCGCTCGATAGGCTACGATATAGGTCTCGTCGCCAATCTTGACGGTTCTGCCCAGCGTGTAGAACGAGCTTCCGCCCCCTCCACCGCCGTAGAGCGCCGCTAGCGCTCCAATCGGGTTTGAACTGTCGGACCCTCCAACTCCTACTCGTCTCCAGGCGGAGTCTAGGTCCTTCAGGTTCATCGTCACCGGCGCCACCGTGCCGGCGAGTATCTCCTTGAGATCAAGGTCCTGGCTCTGAGCCCTTGTCGCTACCAGCGTGCAGACAGCCAATGCCAATGCGAGACGTCTAAGCATCTTGTTCCTCCTCGACAGAGTGTAAAGCTACGACCCAGGAGTGGGTGCAGCAAATCCAATGCGCGTCACCACCATCTCTTCATTCGGCGCGCCTTCTAGGATTACTGCTCGAACGTCCATTCTGTTTCGGCAATAATCGCGAGCCCAGTCAACGCCGTTCACGAAGAACGCGGTCGAGAGCGCCTCGGCCTCGGCGCCAGTCGGGGCCACGACCGACGCGCTAACCATACCCTGAACGGGCTTGCCGGTGCGCGGGTCCAGCAAGTGCGAGTAACGATTGCCCTCGTGTTCGAAGAAATCCTCATAGCCGCCAGACGTTGACAGCGCTTCGTCCTTCATCACAATGGTCTGGATGATGGTCGCTTTGTCCCGCGGATCCTTGAGGTCGATGGTCCAGCCCTCCTCGCCAGGAGAGGAACCCAGCGCGTAGATGCTGCTGCTTCCTGCATTCAGCACCGCGCTCGATACCTCATAGAACCTCAGCCGTTCGATCGCCTCATCGAGCGCGAAGCCCTTGCCCACCCCTCCCAGATTGATCTCCATACCGGGCACGGAGAAGTGGACCAGATGATCCTCGTCATCGAAGCAGACCTTCTGGCTCCCGACACCTGCCAAAGCTGCGTCGATCTCCTCGTCCGAGGGCACGCGCATCTCCCCGGAGAAGAACCCCCAAAGCCGCACCAACGATCCGGCCGTGATGTCGAAGGCGCCAGCGGTTTCGGCGGACCAGTTCGCACAGCGCTTCAGTAGGTTGAAGAGCGTTGGCTCGAGGCGAACCCAGTTCGCGTGAGCATTCGCGTTCAGACGCGATATGTCGCTGTCTGGACGATAGTGACTGAGCTGCGCCTCGAGCCTCTCTACCTCGTCGAGCGCCTCATTTGCCGCTCCGATGAGGGCGTCTCGGTCCGTACCCGCAAGGTATATCTCAAAGAGCGAACCCATCGCGGGACGCTCAACGCGAGAATAAACGAGCTTTGCCGCACCGCTGGCCGATGCCCGAACCGGCTCCATGACCTCGCGCTCACTCAACAACACGGTAGCCGAGACCGGCGCGGCGGCGGCAACCTCGGAAGGCATGGAGGAGGGAGTATTGGACGATGTCGAGAGCCACTTGGAAAGCGCTCGGCCGAAGAAGAGGTGTAGCAAGTTAGGTAGTAACTCCAGGCGCAGTGTGCGCCATCGAATGCAACACTAAGTGCTACTGTACCTCCGTTTTCGCGATGTGATGGCTGATACCGATAACTCATAGCACGCCCATCGGCTGACACCTACATGCATCGGGACGCGTCGCGGATTCGATGTGCCTCCTCGTCTAACCTAGGCTGTCCAAGTACGCGAGACGAGTGTGGAACAAGCACCACCATGCCAATCGTATGTATGGCTATCACCTCGTGCTCTCACCGAGGTAGAATGGTCTTCATTGGTCCGACCATCTCGCCGTCCCGCCACGCCAATTTCAGGAGAAGTTACCCACCATGAAGCGATACCTACGCGCGACTCTCATGCCCTTGCTCGCTGCCCTCTCGATTGTTGCCTGGGCGGCTCAAGACAAAGCCATCATCAGCTACAAGGCCCAGGCCGGCCAATCGGGCCGCTACAAGAGCACCGGCACGCTGAACTTCGACGCCATGGGCTCTAAGGTAACGATGGATCTGAACGAGATTGAGAAGATCACCTTCACGGCGGTCGCAGCCAATGGAGACATCACTGTCGAACGGGAGACCGAGTCGTCCGAGGTGACTGTCAATGGCCAGAAGCTTCCGGACGATGACGACAAGAAGGACAAGTCGACGACGGTCTTCAAGGCAGACGGAACCCTGGTATCGTACAAGTCGACCTCCGACATGGAGGAGCAGACGAAGACAGCCATTCGCCTGTTTCAGGCCACTAACGTGGTGTTTCCGGCCACAGGCATAGGCGTGGGCGACAAGTGGAGCCGCGAGTTCAAGGCCGACACAGCCATAGGCACCCACAGCGGCAAGGCAGACTTTGAGGTGATTGCTGCAGAGAAGGCAGCCGGTGTAGACACGCTCAAGATCAAGATGACCTACAAGGAGAGCGATTCTTCTCCCCAACTAGGAGCCACCGGCAACCTGTGGGTGGAGAAGACCTCCGGAGATTCCGTTGTGTCCGAATACGAAGTGGAGAACATTCCCCTTGGACCGGCGATGGCCTCGGGCAAGATCAAGCAGGAGAGAATATCCGGAGGTCCCATGCCGGGCGGAAAGCCCGCGGAAGTGAAGCCGGGAGACACAAAGCCGGAGCCGAAGAAAGAGAAGACGATCGATGAGACCGTCAAGGACTTCGAGAAGGTCCCGGGCATAGTGACCCTCTACCGCAAGAAGGACAGCGGCCGCGAGACCATCTATATGGAGCTTCGCGAGGACCAGCTCGACCAGCTCATGATGCTCCAGTGTACGGCGGCCACCGGTAACGGCGAGCAGATCATCGCAGGCGACCCCATCAATGACTTGGTGTTCAAGTTTAGCAAGAGCGGCGACGAGCGCATCCTGATGGTTGTCCCGAACATGAACTTCCGCGCCACCGCAGGCACTCCACTTTCGCGCTCGGTAAAACGGGCCTTTGCGGACGCCTACTTGGATGCCTATAAGGTAGAGGCCAAGCAGCTGGAGCGCAAGAGCCTGCTTCTGAACGTGAGCGACCTGTTCCGCGGAGATGTCTCCCAGATTAGCCAGATAATGGGCGGCGGCGGCGGCATCCTCGGCGGCGCGGGCGGCGGCTTCTCCATGGACCGCGATAAGACCTACATTGCCTCCATCAAGAACTTTCCCGACAACCTGGTGGTGGAGACGCAGTACAACTTCACGCGAGGCGCTCGAGGAGGCGGCGGCATCTTCGGTGGCCTAAGCGCCCTTGCCGACACCCGCAGCAGTCCCATTCGCGTGAATTACAATCTATTCGCGCTGACCGACACTGGATACAGACCGAGGCTCGCCGACCCTCGCGCAGGGTTCTTCTATACCGAATACCAGGACTTCAGCGACGACGCCAAGGACGATCAGACGGTTCGATACATCCTTCGATGGGACGTTCGCAAGGCAGATCCGAAGGCCGCCATGTCGGCTCCCGTGAAGCCTATCACGTTCTGGCTGGACAATGCAATTCCGCTCGAATACCGCGACGCTGTCAAGGACGGCATCCTTTGGTGGAATCGCGCCTTTGAGAAGGTCGGCATCAAGGAAGCAATCGTTGTGAAGCAGATGCCGGACAACGCAGACTTCGACCACGCCGACATGCGCTACAACGTCATTCGGTGGTCCACCACGCAGTCTCCGCCCTACGGTGCAATTGCCCTATTCCGAGTGAACCCGATGACCGGGCAAATTCTGAATGCCGGGATTACCGTAGACGCAATACTGGGAAGATCCGGCAAGATCGAGTACAAGCGCGCGGTCGAGCCGGCCACTGCGTTTGCGCAGCGGCTCAACAGCGCGTTCGACCCGAAGAAGTTCAACCCTGCGCGATGCGAGTTTGCACACGGCTCATTGCTCAATGCGTGGTTCGGACAGATGGCTATCGAGGCCACGCACGTTGCCGGAAACAAGGTCAGCCCGCTGGTCTACACAAACGACTTCATCCGCTCAATCGTAGCGCATGAGATGGGCCACATCATGGGCCTATGGCACAACTTCGTGGCCAGCACACAACACTCGCTCGCCGAACTGAAGGACCCGAAGATTGCCGCCGCCGGCATAACCGGTTCGGTGATGGACTACTTCCCGTTCAACGTGTCGGCGCTAAAGCAGAAGAAAGGCGTCTTCTACCCGAAGGACCTCGGCGCATACGACTACTGGGTGATTCAGTATGGGTACACCCCAATCGAAGCTGCCACACCGAACGGCGAACTGCACAAGCTGAAGCAGATAGCATCGAAAAGCGGCCTGCCGGGTCATGCCTTCCAGAACGACTTCTATGCGGATTCGTTCGACCCGAACATCAGCAGAGGTGATCTCGGCAGCGACCCGCTGGCCTACTCCCAGAAGATGATGGAGTTGAGCAGGTACCTAATTCTAACGAATGGCGCTCGCTACCCCAAGAAGGGCGAGAGCTACTGGGACTTCACGCGCACTCTTTTCGGCATGCTGCAAGTCTACAGTAGTTCGGCTGCAGACGTCACCCGCTACATTGGGGGCATTCACCTCAACCGCAATCACAAGGGTGACGCACGTGAGAAGCCAGTGATGCAGCCGGTGGACGGTGCGAAGCAGAGGAAAGCGCTGGACATTCTGAATCGCTACGTGTTTTCGGAAACCGCGTTTACTTTCCCGAAGAGCTACTTCGGGAAGCTTACAACAAATCCGTTTCCAAACCTCTCGTCGTTCACATTGGGCTCGGGGGGCGACTATCCCATTCGAGACTCGATAGCCAATGCTCAGAGGCAGGCCCTCGCGGTGGTGTTTAGCGGCTCAACCATCGGCAGGGTCGTTAACAACGAGTTCAAAGCGTCGGACCCATCCAAGGCGCTGAAGCTGACCACACTGTTCGGCACGATCGGCTCCGCCGTGTGGTCGGAGCTTGATAGTGGTAAAGCTGTGAATTCGGTTCGCCGGCAGCTACAGCGGTCTCACCTCGAGACGATGGTCAGTATGCTCGTGCGGAGCGGCGCGCCAGAGGACGCGCGGATGCTTGCCTGGGACCAACTCGGCACCCTCAAGACGAAGCTGACGGCTGCGAAGACCCGGAATCTGGACGACTACACGCGGATTCACGTCGCCGAAAGTCTCATGCGCGTGAACCGGGCGCTGAATGCGTCTCTCACCATTAGCGGTCCATCGGCGAGCGGCCCGAGCCTTTTGCAGCAACTACTGGGCGGCGCAGAGCAGCCGGACAAGAGGTAAACCGGAACTCTGTGGCAAAGATTGAGCGCTCTTCCCATCACTCACGAAGGGAAGAGCGCTCCCTATTTGTGGAGGCCGACAAGATGAAAGACAACCCTCAGATCACCGAACTTGTGACGCAGATCGACGTGCTGAAGGCTCAGCTCGCTGCACTGCGCCGACAACAGCCTCGTGAGATTGTTCGGGACTACGAACTCCTTGGGCCCGGATCAACGTCGGTCCTGGTGTCGCAGCTTTTCGGGGACCACACAGACCTTCTGGTGATTCACAACATGGGGCGGAGCTGTCCCTACTGCACCCTGTGGGCGGATGGCCTAAACGGTTACCTAAACCACATACTCAGCCGAACGGCGCTGGTGCTGGTCTCGCCGGACAGTCCGGAGGATCAGGCTCGATTCGCGGCTGACAGAGGCTGGCGCTTCAAGATGGCTAGCGCGGCCCAAAGCAGCTTCACCAAGGATCTTGGGTTCGACGGTCCAGACGGGCTCTGGCCCGGGGTCTCCGGCCTGCATATGGAGAATGACGGCACACTTGTGCGAGTCGCCAAGGCGGTCTTCGGCCCCGGCGACGACTTCTGCCCGCCCTGGCCACTCTTCGAGCTCCTCGCGGACGGCGTACGCGGTTGGGAGCCGAAGTACAGGTATTCATAGCCCCATGGCGATGCTTGGTCCTTCGGAATGCGGTTGTGTGACTAGAAGTGTGATGAAAAACGATCGCTGTTGAACGTGCGACTAAAGTCGCGGCTGTAAGGACCACAAAATCCACCTTCGTGGATTGACGATCCAGTCCGCGAAGGCGGACTTCGTGACGTCCACAGCCG
>VFKD01000476.1 GCA_009885735.1 bacterium | reverse complement strand
CCCTCGCAGATCGAGAGGGGCCGGAACGTGTCCACCATTACCGCAAGCTCCTCGGTGCGCGTCTTGCCAAGGCTCGCCTCGACGGCTCCAGGCTGCGGACCATGCGCCAAGCCCGACGGATGGAGAGTGATGGAGCCCACCTCGATTCCCTTGCGGCTGCCGAACTTGTCGTTGCAGTAGAATAGCACCTCGTCGCTCTCCAGGTTGCTGTGGTTATAGGGTATCGGGATTGCTTCCGGGTGCGTGTCGAGCATGCGTGGACAGAACGAACAGACCACGAAGTTATGTGCCTCGAAGGTCTGATGCACGGGTGGAGGCTGGTGCAGCATGCCGGTGATGGGGGCGAAGTCGTGGATGCTCAGCACCCACGGATAGACGCAGCCGTCCCAGCCCGCCACGTCGAACGGATGATAGTCATACATGCAGGCAGTCAGGTGGTTCCGCGCGCGTATCAGCACTTCAACGGGCTCCGAGGACGACCGAACGTCCGGAGCTTGCGGAACGCGAATGTCCCGCTCGCAGTACGGCGAGTGCTCCAGAAGTTGGCCGTACTCGTTGCGATAGCGGCGAGGCGGCTCTATCCCGCTGCTGGACTCGATGACCAGGAGTTCCAGTTCCTCCGGCACGTACTCGAGGCGGTAGATGGTGCCGCGCGGGACTACCAGGTAGTCGCCGGGCCGAAATGCAATACTGCCAAACATACTATCGAGCGTTCCACTGCCTGCATGGACGTAGAGCAGGTCATCTCCGTCCGAATTCTTGTAGAGCTGCGTCATGCGCTCGGTTGGCTTGCAGTAGAGGATGCAAACATCGTCATTCATCATGAGCGGCACTCGGCCCGAGAGAGCGTCACCGGTGCGCGGGAGTTGGCCTGTCCTAAGGTGGCGGTGCCGCAGTTCGTCGAACGGCAGTGCGCGCCGCTTCAGCGGACCCATCGGGCGCGACGACAGAATCCGAGTCGGTGCATTCTGGTGATAGAGGATGGAGTAGGGGCCCGAGAAGCCGCGCTGCCCAAAAACTTCTTCGTGATAGAGCGACCCACCAGGCTGCCGAAACTGCACGTGCCGCTTCGAGGGTATATCGCCGAGTTTTAGGTAACGTCCCATGTCAATCTCCTAACTTCACATCCACGTAACTAGCAACGCTACGCTGGGGCCGGGTGCGAAACTCGCCGTCGTACCAACAGGATTAGTCCGGCCAAGCAGACCTCCATGGACAGAACCGCATTGACTACGTCGTCGCGGATTGGTCGCGTCATTGATCCAAGTACCGCAGATTGCTTCGGTCGATCAATGATAATCGCTCGGGTTCGAAGTGCGCTAAATCCGTAACTTCGTCCATAGTGAATCGCATCTCTCAGATTGAGTACCGAAACGACTAATAGTCCCAAAAGTAATGCAAATGCGCATCTCTTGATGCCAACGACATTCAATGGGAATCCACGAGTGTAGGACTTGCGCGGCTTACGCCGGAATGCGTTTGGCTTTACCCATGGTATTCTCATTCGGCCGGCCTACCACCAATGCCGGCTGTAATCTTCTGAGCTATAGTCCGGCGCATCAAGCTCCTCCCATTCCTCAACTCCGCGTGATATGCGTCGAATAAACAGGATTCCACCCGCGCAGATTGCGATGCAGGCTGCGCCGAAGAGGAGGTCGAGATATGCAGGCCTTGTCCATGGATAGCTGTAGCTGCTGTACCTTGAGTAGCTCGTGATGATCGTTGTCTTCGACGCGACGATGCCGCTCTGGACGGCGTAGATTGCCGAATCGACCAGGTCGACAGTCGCCCACAAGGCGCCGAGCACCAGCACAACGTAGGCCCATCCTCGCCGCCAAGACGTATCGAGAGCCAGGGATCGGCGGGTTTCGCGAAACTCCTTTCGAGCCCGTTTGTCCTCGTGATCCGTGTCTGCAATGCGCGACCTGAGCCTCATCGCCTCCGGGTGCCCAGGCGAACGCAGCAGGATGCCTTCCAGAAGTGTATCCGCCTCGGCGTACTTTCCGCGGCTGCAGAGAAGAAACGCCTTGCGTACAAGGACTGAGAATTCGTCATCCACGCCGCGTACAGGCGCGCGGCGAGCGGGATTTGGCCTACGAGATGGTATTTTCAAGCTCACCCAATCCATCAATCTCCCACGGGAACGTCCGAATCTCTACCATTCAGTACTACCCGCAATGCGCTCAAATTCATCGCCCATTGTACTCCCGCGACCAGTATCATCCGGCTAACGCCCATCATTTAATCAGCTCAGCGCACTTCTGCTCAGCGGCTCCCGCCAGAATCATCACCTGATGAGAATAATCGCAGCAGAAGAATCCCACCAACGCACAGCGTGATGAAAGACACGCCGTAGATCAGGTCGACATAAGCCGGCCTCGTATACAGGTCCGTATGGATCCAACGTGGTCTGAAGCTTGTATAAAAGCTCGACTTGGATGATGCTAGACCGTTGGTGAAGGCGTAAACCGTGTCACCCGCGAGGCGGTATCCATACCAGGCGGCGCCGAGTCCCAGAGCCGCATACCCACAACCCCGCTTCAACGTATCGAGACCGAATCCTCGGCGAACAGGAAGGAAGACCGGCCGAGCCGGACGCCGTGAAAGACGCTGACGGGCGGAATCTCGCCTACGTGATCGTGTTTTCGAGTGCGCCAAGGCCATCAATCTCCAGTCGAACCAAGTCGCCAGGCTGCAGCCATGGCATCTCGCCCGCGGGACGCTCCAGCAGACACCCTGTGCCCACGGTGCCGCTTCCAATCAGGTCGCCCGGATAGAGCGTGACGTTACGGGATGCATGTACTATCAGCTCAGCGAAAGTCCAGTTCATGTCCACTACGTTGCCGGAGGAGACCTGGTTTCCATTGATGAAGGCGCGCATCTCGGCATTCAGCTTCCAACCACGATGCGTTGCCTCCAGTTGCGGCGCAAGCTCATCCGACGTTGCGAGCCAGGGACCGATGCTCGTGGCGAAGTCCTTTCCCTTGGCCGGCCCAAGCCCGATTCGCATTTCGCGGCGCTGCAGGTCCCGCGCACTCCAGTCGTTCAGAATGGTGAATCCCGCAATGTAGTCGTCTGCGTCGTCGAGCTCGATGTTCGCCCCTTCCTTACCGATGACAACGGCTGCCTCCAGCTCGAAGTCAAGCTCGTTGGTGTCCGGCGGCTTCCGGATCGATGTGCCGTGTCCAACAATCGCGCCCACATTCGAGAAGTAGAACACCGGGCCTTCGTACCACTCTGGAGGCACCTCAAGGCCGCGGCGCGCTCGGGCACTGCGGACGTGGTCCTCAAAGGTGTAGTAGTCGCGGAAGGACCCTGGCTGCACAGGTGGAAGGAGAGTCACTTGATTGAGCAGAGAGGTCCATTCAGATACTATCTCGGGATAAACCTCGCCGAACCTCTCCGAAAGTGAGGTGAGCGCTCCCGATGCCAGATTGGAAAACAGAGTCTGGGAGGCGCTGTATCCAATCTCAATCTCGTGTACCCCAAGCGGCCAGCCGGCGCGAATGTCCACCATGCGGTCGCCAAAGACAAGTCCAAGGCACGCAACGTCGGACGAGTGCGACACATAGTGTGCGATCTTCACGAGTTTGCCGTGCTCAAGTTCAGAGGGTCCCACGCCGCGCTTGCTCGCGCTCTATCGCCTCAAACAGCGCCTTGAAGTTCCCCTTGCCGAACGACTTCGAACCCTTGCGCTGGATGATCTCGAAGAAGAGTGTGGGCCTGTCTTCCACCGGCTTCGTGAAGACCTGGAGCATGTAGCCTTCGTCATCACGGTCAACCAGTATTCCCAGCTCGGCAATTCGCTCGGTGTCCTCGTCGATAGCGCCAACACGCTCGGGGAGAAGTTCATAGTATGCCTTCGGGACCCTCAAGAACGAGCAGTCGTTGTGCCGGAGCGCGCCCACGGTGGCCACAATGTCGTCCGTTGCCAGCGCGATGTGCTGCACTCCGGGCCCGCCATAGAAGTCGATATACTCGGCGATCTGCGAGCGTCGACGTCCCTCGGCAGGTTCATTCAGCGGAAACTTGATGCGCCCATCGCCTCCTTGCACCACCTTGCTCATCAGCGCGGTGTACTCGGTGCTGATATCTTTGTCGTCGAAGTGGACAAGCTGCCTGAACCCCATCACGCGCTCATAGAACTCGACCCACTCGTCCATCTTGCCCTCTTCGACATTGCCCACGATGTGGTCGATGAAGCGAAGGCCTACCGGTCGTGCAGTGGTGGGATTGTAGCGGCCAGGGTCCAGGGGTAGGTAGCCCGGAGCGAAGACTCCCGTGTAGCGATCACGATTCAGAAACGTATGCGTCGTATCGCCATATGTGCGGATGACGGCGGTCTCGAACTCGCCCTCGTCCGTCCTTGCGACGACAGGCTCCTGCACTCCAACGGCGCCACGAGAAGTCGTCGTTTCATAAGCAGAGGCAACGTCATCCACCTCGAAGGCAATGTCCATCACGCCGTCGCCGTGTGCGGCAAGACGAGCGTTGTAAGCATGTTCGGCACGAAGAGGAGAGGCTAGGACGAACGTGATCTCGCCCTGGCGAAGAACATAGCCTGCCTCGTTTCGCTCCTTTGTCTCGAGCCCTGCGTAGCCCACCACATCGAAGCCAAAGCAGTTGCGGTAGAAGTAGGCAGATTGACGGGCGTTGCCGACTACGAATCTAACGTGATCGATACGGCGGATCGGAAGTGAATCGGTCATACCTGTAGTCTTGGTTGCTGAGTGAACCAGCTATAGAGTGTCATAACACCATGTACCACGCGCGAAGCGATTGTCCTCCTTGTTCGACGCTTGACGCAGACTTCGGCCGAACCTATAATGTCGGTAGTGCATCCGCCATTAGTTTCGGAGGGTATCCCCATGGCTGTCCTGTCCGACCCTCGTCTCCTGCTCGACGTACCTCTGTTTCGCGGGCTCACCGAAGGCGAAATGGCTCTCGTGAACGAACGACTTCACGTCAAGCAGTTTCCCTCGGGCGCCAACGTGATCATGGTGGAGACTCCGGGCGAGGTGGTCTACATCATTCTGAGCGGCACGGTCAAGATCAAAGTGGACCAGACAGATGGTTCCGAGGTGATTATCGCGATGCTGGGCGTGGGCGAGTTGGTTGGGGAGTTGAGCGTCCTCGACAGCGCCGGACGCTCTGCCGACGTCATCACCCAGGAGGACTCTGTGCTGGCGTGGCTGGATAGGCCGAGCTTCGACGCGCTTCTCGATACGAGCCCTACTCTAACGCACAATCTGCTTCGACTGCTCACCCGGCGTGTGAGGCTGTCGACCGAACAGATTCAGGCTCTGTGTACCCTGGATGTATATGGTAAAGTCGCTCGGCAACTGCTGGTGTTCTGCGACCAGTATGGCGAGAAGGCGGAGGCTGGGCTGCGCAT
>VFKD01000435.1 GCA_009885735.1 bacterium | reverse complement strand
TCAAGAAGGCACGTGAGGCTTGCGGCAATGACAGATTCTAGGAAGCCCGGCGGTTTCTCTATCAGTACGCCTTCCACGAGCTCGAACAAGCGGTTCTCACGGTCGTGTCGGTCGAGGACGTCCTGCTCAACGGCTGTACCTGGAGGTGGCAGAAACGGTATGCGGTCGAGCGGCACGCCGCCGAGGCGGGCTAGAAGGTCCGCGAGGGTAACAATCTCAGCAGGTGCAGCAACGGTGGGCATGGTCAAACTCCGTGGGTGGAGGCATCATCACATTATACAGCACTCGCGGTTGTGCGTTGCTCCAAGCGGGGTAAGTAACAGCATGTGCAGCGTCGCCCTCCATGCCAGCCAGAATTCTGGGAAGCGTGGAGGGCGACAGGTCTGAACAGGGCTCGCACAGCTTGTCGGGTTACTTCTGCGCGGTCCTTCTCTCGAGCGTTTCCAGCAGGCCAAGCGTCGCCCAGCAGGTGCCGGCGAACGAAGAATACTGAGAGTAGCCGTGCGGGAACGCAGCGTCAAAGTGATTGTTAAACGCTGTAGTTACCTTGGGTACGTACCAAGTGCCGTCTTCGTCTTGCGTCCGCACCAGGAAGTCGACAGCTCGGCCAATGGCAGCATCATCCGACGGCAGACCTGCGGCAGTTCTTAGTGCGTAGAGACCCAGCCCGGTAGTGTAGGCGTCGCTGTTTGCGGCGCCGGGTGCCCGCCATCCGCCGTCTTGCCGCTGCGCGGCCAGAAGCTGAGCTGCAGCTTGGCTCACCGCACTCTCATCGGCTCCGGCGGC
Source organism: bacterium (assembly GCA_009885735.1). Taxonomy (GTDB): domain Bacteria; phylum Armatimonadota; class Chthonomonadetes; order Chthonomonadales; family CAJBBX01; genus VFKD01. The sequence continues at coordinate 5,210 of VFKD01000435.1, read as the reverse complement.
TTTCAGGCCAAGAACGCGAGCCGCCATGTCCTCGGCGGACCGCGGCTTTACGCTCAACAGCCACGCCTTCGCCTTCGCTACCCGTCGCTCCATCTTGTCCTTGCTGTCTTCCGGCCAATATGAGGTGATGAGGGGCAAGGCAAGTGCAGTAGAAGTGACGCTGCTGATTTGCATTGTGCCGCGATTCAGCCCATGGGTCCACGCCCCACTGGAGTTCTGAAGTGATCCCAAGACAACAGCGCCATCGGCAAACCCTGGATTTGCCGGTACACCATTTGCCTGAGCAGCACCAAGGATGTATCCAATACCGTACGGAAAGTCGCCAATGTCAACCGCTTCTACATGCTTAGCCAATCTTGGATTCAGCGCGGCAGCGTGCATTGCGGCTCCGCCTCGCTTCCCGTCCTCGCCAAGCTGCTTCATGTAGGCGCCAATAAGAGCGCCGTCTACAGGCACCCGTCGCTTAGCGGCTCGAGCCAACGTCATCAGGCCTAGGCCCTGGTGGTGGCAAGAGACACATGCTGAGCGCTTTGGGAATGCCCGCATGCTCTTCTGGATAGAGCTAAGGGCGGCAGTGACCGATTGACCAGTGGACGCTGATTCGTCAGTTTCAAGCGAAGACAGTTGGGCCGAGGACTTGGGCTTGAGCAGCGCCGCAGCAGCGCTAAACGCGCGTTGCTCTGCTAGCTCGTACGGGGACTTTCCTCTGCCGTCCTTACCTGCCGGAGATGCACCGGCCCGCAGCAGTGCCTGGATTGTCTTGGGATCTCCGGAGTAGCGAGAAGCAAGGTGAAGTGGAGTGGCTCCTGTTGAATCCTTGGAATTGACGGACGCGCCTCTCCTAAGCAGGAGATTCGCGAGAGAGCTGAAGCCATTAGCTGCAGCATAGTGAAGCGGAGTTCGCTTGAGGCTGTCGGCAGCATTGACCTTCGCTCCAGCGGCAAGCACGGCTTGGGCAGCTTCAACCTGATTTCGTCGGGCGGCGAAGGTCAGGGCTGTGGCGTCTGTGACATCCTTCACATTCGGGTCCGCGTGCATCTGGAGCAGCCGTCGCACCATGCCCATGCTGCCGTTCGAGGCTGCAATCATGAGTGGGGTTGCCTTGTCAGTACGAGTGGTACCCGTCGATCCGCCTCGGTTCAGCAGATAGACGCCGAGTTCGTCATGGCCTTGAAGGGCGGCCATCACCACGGCCTCACCATATTGGGAGCCGTCCTTCATCTTGGCGCCCTTCGCGAGGAGCAGCTTTGCGACGTCGGTCTCACCCATGAAGGAAGCCCAGCCAAGTGGAGTGAAAGGAAGCCAGTTCGGCCGATTTGGGTCTGCGCCGGCCTTCAGCGCCGCTATGGCGGCCTCCTGATTGTGAGCGGTTATGCTCATGAAGAGGTCTGCGGACAGACTGTCTGCCTTTGTGTACTTCGGCGCTGGTGGCGGAGCCTGAGCGAGAGCTGGTTTGGTAAGCGTGCAAGCAATGCCTATTCCTGACACGAGCAACGCTAGGAAGTTTGAGGCGGCCTTGTTCAGCATTGTAAGTCGTCTCCTTTCGTGACCAACTGACTGGGAATTGCGACCATTCTATCGTATTGGGATAGGGGATTGCAAGCACTACGATGCTGCTTACAGCACTACGATGCCATCGTGTACCGGTAGGAGGCCACCACCACGGCCGCAAGTGCGGGAGATTGATCTCCTGCACTTACCTACGGACGGCGTGCGCCACGAAACGAAAGCTCCTATAACATCCACGAAGGACCGCCGCGAGACAATATCGAACTACGCTGAGATATACCTTCAAGGCGACATGCGGCGTCGCAATCCGGCACAACAGGAGTCCTCCAATGCATTCACGTACACTTCTCACCTTGCGGCTCTGTGCGTTGCTTGGCATTGTGTTGTCCTGCGTCTCATCCCATTCTGCGCTCATGGGGATCGCTCCTGCACCGCAGTCCCCACCTCGATACGAGACCCGCGCCGAACACGACCCAAACGGCATTGGCAAGTTCTACATGGGTCGCGAGATCGCGATGGTGATGGGCCACGAGGCATCGGATTGGCTCGACCGTCCAGAGCGTGAACAGGAGGAGAATCCTGCCAAGCTCATGGCGGCTCTGAAGCTAAAGCCCGGCATGGCCGTCGCGGACATTGGGGCGGGGAGCGGCTACTACACGTTTCGTTTGGCGAAAGCAGTCGGCAAGACCGGCAGGGTCTATGCCGTCGACATCCAGCAGGAGATGCTCGACCTCATCAACGAGCGTCAGCGCAAGCTGGGACTGCGAAACGTCGTTACCGTAATGGGCGCAATCGATGATCCGAAGCTGAAGCCAAACTCCATTGACCTGATCATCCTAGTGGACGTTTATCACGAGTTCGACCATCCTTACGAGATGAACGTGAACATGGTAAAGGCCCTGAAACCTGGAGGCAGACTCGCCTTCGTGGAGTTCCGAATGGAGGACGAAGAAGTTCCCATCAAGCTGGTACACAAGATGAGCGAGGCGCAGGTGAAGAAAGAGATGGCGGCGCATCCGGAACTAAAGTGGGTCGAGACCTACAAGGGGCTGCCATGGCAGCACCTGATCGTCTTCGCCAAGAAGGGGATGCCAGGGCGAACCTAGTACAAATACTAGGTTCTGCGGATGCTGCAGGACTGCCCCTACCGTCCGGCGAAACGAGGATGTGTCGTATACTGGAGCTTGGATCGAACTGTGTCGTTCTCAACGGTTCACCGAGGAATGGAGGTGCAGCCCAGCAGGTTTGCGAGATCAACGATACAGACGACACACCGTCACACTTTATACGCCCACTCCGCTCATCTACAATCATTGCAAGGAGAACCAAATTGCGATCCATACTTAAGGTAGTAACGCTTTCAGCCCTTCTGGCCGTCGTCTCAACTGCGTGCCAAGCGCAGGTCTTCGTCGCTGTCCTTGATGGTCTGACCGAGTTTCCGCCAAACGCATCTCCAGCCACCGGAAATGCCAGGGTTACCATCAACAAGGGTGCCCACACGATGCGCGTGGAAGCGATCTTCAGTGGTCTTCTTGCTGGAATTACCGCCTCGCACATTCATGGTCCGACGGCGGTGGCATTAACTGGAGTTGCAAGTGTGGCGACCGCTGTTCCGACCTTCCCGGGCTTCCCGTCAGGGGTGACCAGCGGCAGCTACGATGCTACCTTCGACATGACGCTGGCATCGTCGTATAGGGCAGGCTTCATTACGTCGAGTGGCGGGACGACCGCGCTAGCGGAAGCGGTACTCTTCAGCGCTATCGAAGACGGCAAGGCTTATCTCAACATCCACACTTCGCTCTATCCTGGTGGTGAGATACGCGGATTCCTGGTACCGGTTCCCGAGCCGGGGACCATAGCGTTCCTAGGTGGCCTCGGTGCGTTCAGCGCCATGGCGCTGCTCCGCCGCCGCCGCCGGTAGACCAATCCGGCTGTATCCATATGGCCTGGTCCGAACACTGCGGTGTTCGGACCAGGCTTTCGTCTTTTCAACCCCATCCGAGGATCCGTCATCGCGAGTGGCTAGCCCGCAATCGAATGTAGCCGCAGTAGCAATACTGAGAACCGCACAGGCAGGTGACTTGGGTTGAACGTCGAACTCTTAACCGTCTTGGAGGGTCGTTCAGTGTCCCAAGATAACGGAGATATAAGCCAATGTCCCTCCGGGCCAACGTTGTCAGAAGTCTGACTGCCGTCCTTATCGTAATGGCTCAGTCTGCCGGAGGACAGGGCCCTGCCAAGGATGGCGCGGCGATGGTCGCTGCAATCTCGAAGCGCGACTTTGCAACGGCAACGCGATTACTGGAATCCGGGGCTGACGCAAATACCCGCGATCGAGTTGGCATTCCCGCACTGGTGTGGGCGGCGAACCACAACCATCGAGAGCTTGTGGAACTGCTGCTGAAGCTCGGCGCACAGGTCGATGCCAAGGACCCGTCCGGAATGACCGCGCTGATGAGCGCGGCGCGCGACGGCAGATGGAGCATCGCCCAATTGCTGCTTGCCAAGGGGCTTGACCTGAAGGCATTGAGCGGCGAGGGCAAGACGTGCCTGCACTATGCTGCTGCCGGCGGCAGCCTCGAATTGGTTCGGGCGCTCATTGCGGCTGGCGCTGAGGTGGATGCGAAGGACACCGTCGGCAGAACTGCTCTGATGTTGGCCGGTGGCGAGAGTTCGGCAGAGATCATTACCGCACTTCTCGAAGGAAAGGCAGATCCTAACTTGCACGACAAGTTCGGATGCACAGCGCTGATGCGCGCCGCGCAGCGCACAGATGCGCCCAGTGTAAAGGTTCTTCTCGCTGCCAGGGCAACGCCAAACATTCGGGACAAGCGTGGACATTCCGCGCTCTTTCGCGCAAAGGCGATGGGTACACATAACATTGTCCAGATGCTCACAACGGGAGGAGCGGTCGAATCACGGAGCCCCGCAGCGGCAAGGGCGTCCTACCTAGTAGGTGCAGTCAACTCCAGTATCGGATTGCTGCAGAGCAGCGCAGCCACGTTCCAGAAGCAGGTAGGCGGGACGTGCTTCTCGTGCCACCATCAGTCCATGCCGGCTTTCGCCATTGGAAGTGCTCGATCTCGAGGCTTTAGGGTCGACGCAGCTCTTGAGAAGGGGCAGGCGGACTTTGTGAGTACGGCCTATGCAAAGAAGCGGGACGATGCGATAAAGGGACTGGCAGAAGCGGCATCCGGCAAGGTGGCCGCCAGCCTGTTTGAGGGGGGACCAAGCCATCTCGGCTACGGCCTGCTCGGCATGGAGTCTGCCGGAGTAAAGCCGGACAGCTCCACGAGTGCGGTGGCTCTCTACCTCACCAAAATGCAGCAGATCGATGGGCGCTTTAAGTCCCACTGTTCGGTTCGGGCACCGTCAGAGAACAGCGATTTCACAGAGACCGCGTTGGCTGTCTGGTCGCTTCGGACGTTTGTCTCGCCTGTAGGCAAGACTGCGTCGAATGCCTGCGCCGACAGGGCTCGCGACTGGCTAGTCAAAACACCGACCCGGACTACGGAGGACAAGACATTCCAACTGCTGGGCTTCATCTGGTATGGTATGCCAAAGGACAATACTGCGATGAGGTCAGCCATCGCTTGTTTGCGCGCGGAGCAAAAGGCGGACGGCGGCTGGGCACAGGAATCCGGCATGAAGAGCGATGCATATGCAACCGGACAGGTCGTTGTGGCCCTGCATCTGTCGGG
>VFKD01000506.1 GCA_009885735.1 bacterium | reverse complement strand
TGCAGTCCGAGATAGTTGATAACCGCCGCATGACATTCCGAGAATTGCGTGATAAGATAAACCAAGAGAAGGCAGAGGGCAAGACGGACACCGCGGGCGATGAAGTGGACCTGTGGGAGAAGCTCTCGCTGCCGGTAGCCACCCTGATCTTCGGGCTTGTGGGGGCGCCGATGGGCGTTCGGCCGAACCGAGGCAGCAAGGCGATGGGCTTCGGGGTTGCCATCGGCATAATCTTTCTCTACTGGGTTCTCTATCGAGGGCTGTATGTCATCGGCAAGAGTGGGGGACTTCCACCCGCGCTTGCTAGTTTTGCGCCGTGCATTATTGGACTGATTGCCGCCGGGCTGCTCATTCGGGGGACGCGCCAATAGCCGGTTGCTGCTGAAATGTGAGGCACACCAATGTTTTGGACCATTGTCGCACTCGTTATGACCGTGCTGATGGGCGGAATCATCGCCTATAACGGTGACCTGATAGGCCGCAAGTTCGGCAAGCGCCGCCTGAGCCTGTTCAAGCTGCGTCCTAAGCACACGGCCATTCTCATCACAAGCTTCACGGGCGCGCTCATCTCCGGCGGCACTACCCTTGTGATCTTCCTCCTCGTCCCGCCGGTCCGCAACGTCATCCTTCGTGGCGAGCAGGCTCTGCGCCAGAACCGCATTCTGTTGGTTCAGAACAGAGTTGCCGATTCGAAGATCGCAACCTCAACCGCGAAGTTGGCTCAGAACGACATCAAGATTGCCGAGCAGCAGGAGCTGATACAGTCGGGCCAGCTAAGAATTACTAGCTTGCGCAAGGACTTGCGGGTAACACAGGTTGAGCTCACCACAGAGACTGCCAAGACATTGGCCCTTGCAAAGGATGTGTCGAGCAAAGTTGCCCTACTGGCATCGCTCGCTAAGGACGTCCGACGCCAAAAGGACCAACAAGAGATTCTCCGACAGCAAAACACATTTCTGGCATCCTCAAACAAGCGGCTTGAGGCCGCAAACGTCGATCTGGCGGCAGAACGAACAAAGCTGCAGGCGGACAATGTGATTGCCGCCATGAAGAACTCCGAGCTGGCACTTCAGAACAATGAACTGTCGCAGGACAATGAGAATCTGGTGCGGGAGCGCGGGAAGTTGAATGCAGACCGCGCGAGGCTTGCAGTGGAGGTGGACGAGCGCACCAGCTTCAACGACAATCTGATACAACAGAAGATCAAGCTCATCGCGGAAAGTGACGGCCTCGAGAAGCGGATCGCGCAGCTTGAAGGCGACAACCGAAACCTGGAGCGAGCCACCCAGGCGGCATTCGGGCAGTATCGGACGCTCTCCGAGATGTTCGAAGCCATGCGCACACGTCGCGTGGCGGTACACGGAGGCGATGATCTCGCGCGCCGAGTAGTGCCAGCGGATGCGCCGCCCTCCGCAGTGCGGCAGGTCGTAGCCGAACTGATGCACGACGCGAGCATGGCGGCCATAGCGCGTGGAGCAGCGCCCGGAGACCGCGCGCGCGCGGTACATGTGGTAGACAAGCAGTTCTTCACTCGCGTCCAAGGCTCGGATGTGGCCGTAACGGTGACGGAGCAGCAGCGGATCGACGCTCTAGTGGGCCGGTTAGCTTGGTCTGCGCAGCCAGTCTGCCTCGTGGCGCTTGCGGTGGCCAACAGCGTCGAGCAGGAGCCCGCCGCAATCGACTTCCAGCCCTTCGGAAACTCACTCGTCTATCAGAAGGGCGAGGCGGTGGCCGTTGTGCGGATAGCCGGCGGCAAGTCGGTGAACGAGATTGCAGGCGAGGTGGTGAGGTTTCTGAAGACGACCGGACAGGCCGCTATCCAGAAGGGCATGATACCCAGGATCGACCCAGGCACAGGCGAGCCCCAGATCGGCTCGCTGGACATACCCGAGATTCTGCGCTTGGTGGAGACCATTCGCGATAAGGGCCGACCGGTTCGCCTGGTGGCCCGAGCCGTTGCGCCCACCAACTCAGGAGACGCGCTCCTCATCGATTTCCGTGTCGAGCCCTCTCTCTAGCCCGGAACCGAACGTGCTTGCGGTCGATCCTGGGCGCTCCAAGTGCGGGCTCGCTATCGTCTCCTCGTCCGGACTGCTCATGCATCGCGAGATTGTGGAGACGCCGCTTGCCGCATCTCGCTGCGCGGAACTGGCAGAGAAGCACGTTCCTGTGGCTATCGTGGTGGGAGACGGCACGGGTTCTTCAAATATAGTGCGCTCCCTTCGGGACCAGAGTCTAGGTATACCGCTGCAACTTATACACGAGCGATCCTCTTCCGAGAATGCGCGAGCTAGGTTCTTGCACGAGAACCCGCCCGTGGGTCTTGCGCGCTTGGTGCCGAGGGGGCTGCGTTCGCCGGACCGCGCCTACGACGACGTGACGGCCACAATTCTCGCGGAGAAGTGGTGGAGCGAGAATCCTCGCACGGAAAAAACCCAGCCTGATTCTGATTGACGCATGCCTAGCAATAGTGCTATACTTGTAAGCAAGATTGGCAGAAGGACCGTGCAGGATGCGCGGAGCTTCGCCAATCGCTGTAGCGGAGAGAGTTAAGCTGAACGGCGAGGTCGGTTTGAGATTGACGCAAAGGCAGTAGGCAGGCTGAGATTGAAGTGTTTAACCGGTCTTCGCGAGTGCGAAGTGTGGGCGAAGGTAACAGGGACAACTTCCACCACATGCTCCCGGGCGGCATTCCTCCGGTCTATCCTCCGTCGGTGCTCTCCATCTTGAGTTGGTCAAACCTCTAGGCTGCGCTTCTCCGCACAAAAACAAGGAGGAAGCACATTGAGGAAGGTAACTGCCTTTCTTGGAGCTGCCCTCGTATGCGCGACAATCGTCGCGTCGGCCCAGGCCCCCTCACAGTTCAAGGATGAGGAGAAGTCTCACTGGGCTTACGAAGCGATGGAGTCTCTTCGCGCGAAGAACATCGTCTGGGGTTACCCGGACGGTTACTTCCGAGGAAAGCGAACCCTCACCCGGTATGAGTTCGCGGTCGCCCTTGACCGTGCGCTGAAGACCGTGGTGGGTACGCCAGGACCAGCCGGAGCCACAGGAGCCACAGGAGCCACAGGAGCCAACGGTTCTGACGGCGCTGTGGGACCTGCAGGACGAGACGGAAAGGATGTATCTCCCGAGGAGCTTGCGACCATTAAGCGACTCGTGGGAGAGTTCAAGGACGAGCTGGCTCGCTATGGAGCAGCCCTTGGCCCCATCAACAGCCGGTTGGACAGACTGACGAAGGAGCTTGGCGACCTAAGCACCGCATTCAACAAGGCTCCGAAGATCAGCGGCGGCGCTTTCATTGGCATTCGATCTGATCGAACGGCCAACGGAAGCTACGTGGACTACGACGGTCGGTTTCACACTTCCGCCGGCGCCGCCAGCCTGCGCAACACCCCGATCACCCTGCATCAGTTCCAAGTCGGGATTGATGCAAACATCGCGGGTGGAGCAAAGCTCAAGTCGTCGATCATTGTCGACAACGCGACGTCGTATTACGGCGGGTATTCGAACTTTGGTGGGGTGAACACCAATCCTCAGAGCCAGCTCTGGATTGACGAGCTCAACATCAAGACGCCGTTTGGCGCAATCGGTCAGGACAGCGCGCTCACCATTGGTCGTTACAAGAAGAGCATCGGTGGACTTACCCTTCGCCGGCCGGACAACGACCGACACTTCGCACTGCTGAATGACGATCCGAACTATCGCTTTGATGGCTTCGACGTCACCACGCACTTCGGAAGCGTAAGCGCCAACGTGTTTGCAGGCCAGAACAGAGCAAACTCGGTGGACAACGTTGCACAGATGTACGGAGCTTCGTTTGGCTCGTCGAGTTCCGCGATCTTCGCGGGGAACCTCAAGCCAATCGGTGCTGTGAATCCCACCGGCTCTACGCTGAATCAGCTCGGTGGAGTGACCCTCGGCATCAATCACGGCCTGCTTGGCGGCGGCACCCTTAGCGGTACCGCAATCGCCATGACTGGCACGGGTGGCGTGGGCTTCAACAATGGTCTCATTTTGGGCGCGGACGCTACGATCAACTTTAGCGACCGACTCTCCTGGATGGGGCACTTCGGTAAGTCGAACACGGGCATGGGGCGCGACTTCTCGCAGAACGCACGACAGAACAACGCCTTCATGACGTCTGCTAATCTAAACACCGGCGGCTTGAACGTGTCTGCGGGCTATAAGTACATTGACCCGCTGTTCTACGCTCCAGGCTACTGGGGACGCATCGGCAACTGGCTGAACCCGACCAACATCCAAGGCCCCACGTTCCGCGCAGGTTACGACCTGAGCTCAACAACGGGCTTGACGGTCGGTGGGGACTTCTTCAGCGCCGCTCGCGGCCGTGCAGGATCCGGCGGCATCGGGCGAGATGACGAAATCAACCGCGTGTTGGTGGGTCTGCGCTGGGATGTTTCGAAGAACTTCCGAACGACCATCGACTGGGAAGGTGTGTACTGGACGATTAACGGTGCGCACTCTGGTATCCCGGCCAATGGCCCTGGAATCGGTCACCCGACCGAGCAGTACATCAACATCGGAACCGGCTACAACCTGACGAGCAACACGATGCTGAAGCTCAACGCACAGCTAGGCGCCACGGACCTCAAGGGGTCCATGCAAGCCGGCGTCGCGGGCCTGTCTCGCTACAGCTTCAACGCGTTCACCACGCAGGTCGCCGTTAAGTTCTAAGCGCGCCAAAAGCGCGTTGGCTGAACAACTGCTCCCGCCCAAGTCTCTTGGGCGGGAGTTTCTTCTTGTGAGGGGCCATCCATGAGTCTTCGTGTAGGCGTTATCGGCGCCGGTCACATCGGCAACATCCATCTGCAAGCGTATCGCGAGTGCAGCGACGTCGAGATCGTCGCGGTGTGCGACCAAGACATGCCGAAGGCCACTTCTCGGGCTGGCACCTTCGGCGCTACCGCGTATTCGAGCCTGGAGGAGATGCTGGGCAGTGCCGACCTTGGTGCCGTATCGGTCTGCACCGCCGGTGTGGAGAACGGCTCGCACCACTTCGAGCCGGTGATGCAGTGCCTCCGCGCAGGCGTGTCTACTCTCTGCGAGAAGCCGCTCTCGAACTCCATTGTAGAGGCGCGAGCCATGGTCGCAGAGGCGCAGGCACGCGGAGTAGCCTTCGGGTGCGACCTCAATCACCGGTTTTCGCCTCAGGCGGACCGCGCCCAAGATTGGATGGCGGATGGGTCGATAGGCACTCCGCTGCTTTCAAATGTGACCCTCTGGCTCGGAAACCCAAACGATGCCACTCCGTGGTTTCACCTGCGGGCCCTTCATCCCCACAGTCTCGACCTCATGCGGCTGTTCTGCGGGCGTGCTGTGAAGGTGCAGGCCTTCTTCAACCGTGCGCCTAAAGCCGACTCGCCGGACGGAAAGCGTGTCTGCTGGTCGAATGCGCAGATCAACGTGCTGTTTGAGAATGGATCAATCGGCCACCTCACCGGGTCGTACGATGCAAATTCTCTGCTCAATCTGGAACGTACGGAGGTGATGGGGACCGAAGGACGGTTCGTCATCGACAACGCCTACGAGCGTGCCACGCTCTATCCGCGCATCTCCAATGAGCTTACTGTCGTTCCAAACCTGCTGTTTGCCGGCCTCAAGACATTCGACGACACGATAAACCGCAGGATAAAGCGGTGGGTTCAACAGGTTATTGAGGGCGCGGCCCCGAACGACATAGAGGCGAGCGGCGCCGATGGATTGGCTGTGCAGGAGATCATCGAGGCTGCAATCGCCAGTTGGGAAGGCGATTGCGTCGTTGCGGTGCAAAATGGCTAAACAATCGACCTTTGGGAGAAACTGATAATGGCGTTGCGCGTGGCGGTCATCGGATGCGGAGGCATCGGCAACACTCATGGTCCTATCTATTTGAAGGATTCACTTGCCGAGCTGGTGGGCTATTGCGATATCATTCCCGAGAAAGCGGACAAGTCTGCTGAGCGCGACGGCGTGAAGCGCTGGTACAGCGTTCAGGAGATGCTCTCGGACGTGGGGGATTCGCTGGACGCGGTCTCCGTGTGTACGGCAGGCGCCGAGAATGGCGGCGACCACTACAAGCCGACGATGGAGTGCCTCGCGGCAGACAAGCACGTCCTCTGCGAGAAGCCTATCAGCAACAACATCGAGCACGCGCGCGAGATGGTGGCAACAGCGGAACGGCGGGGCCTCTATCTTGGTGTAAACCTCAACCATCGGTTTACGCCTCCGGGCCTCACGGCGAAGAAGTGGATGGACGAGGGACGGTTGGGCTCGCCGCTTCTCCTCAACATGACGATGTGGATCAACAATCCAAACGAGACCTCACCGTGGTTTCACATTCGCGCGCTGCATCCGCACAGCCTGGACATTGTTCGCTACTATTGTGGACCCGTAAAGAAGGTGCATGCTTTCTTCAATCGCTCACCGAAGGAGGATGGACCCGATGGCAAGCGCGTCTGCTGGTCGAACGTCCAAGTCAATCTGCTGTTTGAGAACGATGTGGTGGGGCACCTAACGGGTTCATATGATGCGAACCCCGCACACAATCTGGAGCGCTGCGAGGTGATGGGCACCGAGGGGCGCTTCGTGCTCGAAAACTGCTTCGAGGAGCTTACGTTCTATCCTCGGCGGACCAATGAACTTACCGTGATACGCAACAGCATCATGGGCGGAATGACGGGATTCGGCCAGACCTTCGAGAAGCGCATTCACCGCTGGCTGGAGCAGCTCACCGAGAAAACGCCGCGCGAGGATATTGATGCAAGCGGCCGCGACGGCCTCGCAGTGCAAGAGATCATTGAGGCGGCTATTGCGAGCTGGGAAGGCGACTGCGTGGTGAGTGTTCGCGGATGACCAGGACTTGTGGGCCCGGTAGGATTCGAACCTACGATCGGCCAGTTATGAGCCGGCTGCCTTAACCGCTAGGCTACGGGCCCTGGACACGGAGCATTCTACCCGATGCACGCCGCGCTTGGATAGGCACAATGAACCGCACTGCTACCTCACCCATTGCAGTAGGCTGGCAAGTGAACCGTTGCCTTTGGGCGGCGGTGGGCGGGTCGGCCATCTACCTCATATGGCTTGCACAGACCGGCAATGTTCGCGTAGCGCCGAATGTGGCGCTCGCGCTCATCTTCGTCGGCGCCGGAAACGCGGCCCTGAGGACCTACAGTGGATGGCGGCGAGGCGGCTTTAACGACCGTCGGGCGAGCTGGATATTCAACCTCGTGGATGTGGGTATCCTCTCCCTGGCGGTTTACGCGACGGGTGGTGCGCGCAGCGAGTTCTGGCTGCTCTACCTGGTTCTCGTTGTTGCGGAATCGACCACCTCCACGCCGCATGACCTCGTCTGGCTCCTTGGAATCACCTGTGGTAGTTATGGCGCGGCGGTCTCGGCAGATGGACTCTCCTCAGAGGTCTGGCTTTCATGGACGCCTCGCGTGTTCGTGCTAATGATCGTGGCGGCCTTCGCCCGTGGGCTGGCAAGCATTCAGACAGGTAAGCAGGCAGAGGTATCGCGCCTTCGAGCGGAGATGGCCGCCGTGAACGAGCGTGGCCGCATCGCTCGCGAGATGCATGATGGCCTCGGGCACCAGCTTGTGGGGAGCCTTGTGCGCCTCGAGCTCGCTCGCAAGCTGGTTGAGAAGGATCCTTCGCGGGCCTCGCAGATTCTCGAATCCGAGGTCCCAGCCCTCCGAAAGGCGTGGGGCGAGGGGCGTGACGCTGCGTTTAACCTTCGTGCGTGGGAGCCGAATCCGGGCGGCTTGGCGGAAGCCGTGCGAGAGAGCGTCGATCTCTTCGCCAAGCGGGCAAACCTGGAGATAGATCTTCGCGTGCAGGGCAAGATACCCGTTTTCTCGTCGCCACATCAGTTGGACATTCTGCGCATCCTCCAGGAAGCCTTGACCAACGTGGCCCGCCACTCCGGTGCGACGTCGGCAGTTGTGGAGCTGGCGTCAGAGGGTCTGAAACTAATGGTGTCGGTGACAGACAATGGTTCGGGAATGGATGCACTGGCGCTGCAGTCGGGAATGGGCCTGCGGTCTATGCGGGAGAGGGCCGAGCGCCTTGGCGGCACGGTGGAGATTCGAGCTGCCTCGGATGGTGGGTGCTGCTTGGAGCTTGCGATGCCCTTGAACTCGAGGGAGGACACTTAAGGTGGAACCGATTCGGATTGTGATTGCCGAGGACGACTCTTCGACCCGAGAGGCGCTTGCAGAGCTGTTGGGTCTCACCGAAGGTATTCGCGTGGTGGGAGTGGCGGCCGACGGGAATCAGGCGATTGGTCTGACGCTGGATCACGCGCCGGACGTGCTTCTCACCGACATCGAGATGCCCGGACACACGGGTATTTCGGTTACCCAGCGCGTCAAGCGGGTGTTGCCGCAGCTTGGGGTGGTGGTGCTGACCATCTTTCACGACGACGCGAACGTGTTTGCAGCCATTAAGGCCGGCGCGATGGGATATGTGCTAAAGGACAGTCCCGCAGAGGAGATCGTGGAGGCAATTCGGGCCGTGGCGCGAGGAGAGTCTCTGCTGAGCTCGGCGATCGCAGCCCGCGTCCTAAGCGAATTCAATCGCATCACAACAGAGAAGACTGCTGATCTGAAGCTCTTCTCGACGCTCACTGCCAGGGAGGTGGAGATACTTAAGGAGGTGGCAACCGGAAAGCGCAACCGAGCTATTGGTGAAGGGCTCTTCATTAGCGAGAAGACAGTGAAAAACCACATCAGCAGCATCCTCTTTAAACTGCACCTCAACGACCGGACCGAGGCAGCGATGCTCGCGGCTAGGCAGGGGCTAGTGTAGCTCAACGCACTCCTGTCCAACGGTCCGCCGTTCGCAGGAGTGCAAATCGATCGATAAGCGCCGACAACGAGACCCGCTCGGTGAGAAGGTGAAATAGGACGAGCGCCGTCAGTATGATAGCCTCGCCTACTGCGCTGCCGACCGCCTGCACCACAACGAGACCCAGCGCGGCCCCCAGCAGGTTCGAACCTGCGTCTCCAAGCATCAGTTTTCCCGCGCGATCTTGGCGATAAACGGAACCTGCGCCGAGCCAGAGCACGGCTATGGGAAGCGCGGCTTCGGGACCGAGGCGGGCGAAAAGAGCGGCTGCCGGAACGAGGCTGGCAACCAGAAAGACAGCGCCGGCTCGGCCAGGACGAACGTCCAGCAGGTTGTGCGCATTCGCCGAGAGCGCAATTGCGCACCCTGCTACGAGGGCGCGTGACGCGGATAGATGGAGCGCAAATCTAGCGATTGCGATGCAGGCTAGAAGACCACCAACTGCCTTTGCCAGCCCCGTGGTGAGCCGGTGGTCTCTCAAGAGCGCCATAACGTGTCCGCGAAGGCCGCCTACAGAACGGTCCCCCCACTTGTCGTCGATTGCTCCAAGCAGCCCCATTGCCACGAGAGCCATGAGATAAGGAGCGGCCGTATGGACCTGGAGTTCGACTGCGACCAGAGCGGGAAGTGCATACGCGAGGATAAGAATCCCGCCGGCTACCGGAATCATGTCGCCGCGAAAGTTTTTGCGGATTGCTCCGCGCAACGCCATCCGGGCCAGGATGCGCGGCTGGGCAGCAAGCGCTGCCACGGCCATCATGCCGAATAAGAGGGGAAGCGCAGTCATGCTCGCAAAAGCGCCTTTGCTACGGCAATGAACTGCCGCGCACGGTGGATGACTGAGATCAGGTCCCTACCAGTCACGCGATGCGTCATCTTGGTGGGAGTCTCGACGACCCTGAACCCTGCGCGCAGCGCTCGGATAGTCATCACGACCTCGATGCCAAAGTCTGTGGGCAGGGAGCCAATCTGGTCGAAGACCTCACGTCGAACGGCTCGCTGACCCGAGAGGGGAGCGATCATCGTGCGGCCCGTTTTGCGATGTATGCCCCAGCGGGCCAGGCGAACCACGAGGCCCACGCCTCCGCCCTTGCCGGGAATCACCGGAAACGTAGCGATAGCCAGGTCTGCGGTTCCTTCCAAGAGTGGCTGCAATAAGAGGCTGCACTGTGAGGCCGTTGCGCCGAGATCGGCATCAAGGAGGATAAGCACATCACCGTTCGACTCTGCGATTCCTCGAGCGAGAGCTGCGCCCTTGCCTTGATTGCGAGGCAACCGTACTACTTTGCATCCGGACTGCTGAGCGACTGATGCAGTTGCGTCGCGAGAGCCGTCATCTACAACCACCATCTCGTCGATTTGAGAGATATGTGCAAGTGCTGCAAGCGTATCGCCGATTCGGTCCGCTTCATTGTGAGCAGGCACCACCGCGGAGATCACGGTGAGGACGGGGCAGAGGGGAGCAGGCCGCTCCGAGCAGAGCGCTTAATGCCGTAGTCTCCACGCTCGGATATGAGGGCGAGCACCAAGGCAATTCGCCCAAGCTCAGTCTCGGCATTATCCACGGTGGAGATTCCGGTGTTTGCTAAGGCTCCCATATAGCTGGCGCCTGCATCTGATGGCTCTGCAGCAGCAACAATCGCGCCTAATACCTTGAGTGCGCCGATGAGCGGAATGTCTATGGCCCGAATTCGGCTTTCATTGTCCTCAAGCGACCCGCCGACCAGCACAATATAGTCTGCCTGACGTGCAAAGTCTCCGTCCCATTCGGCAAGGTTCGCCGCCGAGAAAACGTCTCGCGTCTGCGAACTTGCAGAACGATAAATGGCGGCTGCTAGGGCTCTGAGAACCTGGCCTGCGGCTTTCTCGTCGCCATCGGTGGAGAGCTTGAGCTGCGTCCGCAACTCGTCCGCCCTAACAGCGAGTCGTTCGCTCGCGGTGGACGAGAGTTTCACCCTGTAGACCGCGGCTGCGCCGGCTTCCGAGAACGCATCGTTCAACCCCTGCAGCGCCGCCGGGTAGTCGCCTGTCTGAACAAGGACGACCGTCTTGCCGGTTAGCTTGCCGTGCGTGAGCAGTGGCCGAGTTGCAGCAAGCCCATCGGCTAGGCGCTTGTTGGCCTCACGAAGCGGCGCAACCTCTTTGCTGAACTGCTGATTGAGACTCTCGAGCCGCCTGCTCAGCGTTTCAACGATCGGCCCCTGCACATACGAGCCGCCGATGATCATGCCCACGCCCAATGCGAGGAAGATTCCCACGAGAGTGACAACGTGGTACCTAAATGCCGGTATCATGAGCGCCCGTTACCTGCCTTCCACGACCAAGTGTGACTGCAGCGACAGCCGCAGCGTATTGATGACTGTGCGGATGAATGGAGACTGGGCTGCAATGACCGCGAGAGGAAACAGAGCAGCGGCGATGAGGAGTGCGATCTCGCGGGTTGCAGGTCGACTGCGCTGCTGCCACAGCCG
>VFKD01000572.1 GCA_009885735.1 bacterium | reverse complement strand
GCCGTCACGGTACAGTTGCTCAACGGTCCGGCCGATATCCGGCAGAGCGGCAACTCCTTCGACCAGTAACTGTTCCAATTCAGAACTGTTCACGATGGTATAATCGAATCAGGAGGTGCAGCGATGAGTTCTGCGCCCATCGAAATTGAAGGCGACTGGAAACAGATAATCGCGGAGGCAGCTCTCCACAAGGGGAATCGCCTGCGCCTTACCGTGCTGCCGCCTACTGGGAAAGGGTCGACTCCCGGTATCGCTGACCCGCTCGATGAAACCGCCTCAAGCACAGACCACAAACCCATTGAGGAACAAATCGCAGAAATCATGTCGGACGTTCCAGATGAGGTGTGGGCCGGGTTGCGGCCTGACCTGTCGGACAACCTGGATCACTACGTCTACGGCACGCCGAAGCGCGCGTGACCGTTTTCGCCGACACTCTCTATTGGGTTGCAATTGCCAATCCGCACGATTCCTGGCACACGGCAGCTGCCGTCGCACGGAAGGCGCTTGGAAATGTTCGTATCGTCACCACTGAAGAAGTGCTTGCGGAATTCCTGACAGCTCTTGCCTCTGGAGGACCTTTCCTCCGACGAAGGGCGGCAGCGGTCGTTCGCAGTATCCTGAGCGATCCTCGGATTAGGGTAGTTCACCAAAGCCACGTCACTTTTCAAGCAGGTATGGACATGTACGACGCCCGTTCCGACAAGTCTTATAGTCACACTGATTGTGTGTCAATGAGCACAATGGAGAAACATGGCATCTCAGCCGTCCTAACGCATGACCATCACTTCACGCAGGAGGGATTCACAGTCCTAATCGTGCGCTAGGCAGTACCGTCAACATGAGTGTAAGCGCATTCCAATGGATTCTAGCTTGATTGGCGGAGCATTCCCGCACAACCTGGTCGCTCCAGCGCGTCCTTGTCTGGCCAAAAATTAACTGTTTGGGGCATCAGCGGCTCCGCGCCATCGCAACCGCTCGAGCAGCCTGTCTATCTCCAGGTCGCTGTTGCGACAAGCCCGCAAACGCGGAACACCGACACGAAATTCGACCGCAAGGACTGGGCGTGGACGGGGCCCGTGATCAAGCGGCATGGCACGCCCATGCCAGGATCGCACCCCGGAGCGCGGGCGTCACGCCTGCAAGCCCAAGACGTGGCACGGGCGTCTCGCCCGTGAATCCCATCTCATGCGCGAGACGCGCATGCCATGAATGTCACTACCGGAACCCGGGCGTCCCGCCCTGCCTTTGCCATCAGCGCGGTGCAAGACCCTCGGGCGAAGCATCCGCTTACGGCCTTTCCGCTCTGCCGGGAGCCGCGTTGCCGGATGCTTAGCCCCTAAAGCGGCACCGATGTGCTTCCAGTACTCGCATGCCACGAAGGTCCCCACCGGAGCGCGGGCGTCTCCCAGCCGGCAGCAATCACCGATCTCGTGCAGCCAACTCCACCAGCACGCACGGCCCACCCCAGATAACTGTTGCGCCAGACGCCTCGGCCAGCGCCACTGCGTCAGCAGCCTCCGCACCCGGCTGCATCCACACTACGCGCACTCCCATTGCGAGAGCCTGGGCCGTCGCAGCCTCAGTTGCGCTGGGCGGAACCACCATCACCACGCATTCGGGTGCGGCAGGCAGCTCAGCGAGCGAGGGGTAGAGCAGGTCTCCGTCCAGGTCGCCGCCGTTCACATTCACGCCGTAGACCTCGTACCCATGTCGCTTCAGCGCCATGTAGACCTTGTGGCCGAACTTCGCCTCATTGCGCGTCGCGCCCACCACGGCGAAGCGCTTGAGCGACAATATCTCGGGGATCGTCATTGGTTGACTTGCTGCCATCTTCTACCTCCTCCACTCGAGTGCGAGCGTCGCGGTGAAGTCTGGACCAATGTTGCCCAGAATTGGATAGTCATAGGTGTGATAGTCGCCATTCTCGCTAAATGCCGCTGTGAGAAACAGGTCGCGCTTCATCCGCCGCTTGTAGCCGAACGTTACCGTAACCGGGGAGCGGTCTGCCATTGCACTACCAGTCCTCACGATCACGTCGCCCGTATCTATCTGCAGCACATAGCTGTCCCTTGAGTTCGGGTTGTACTCCACGGCACCGTAGGCCTGATACAACTTCGACTTGGAATTAGGTACACGGGTGGCTCTGCCAGCGACTATGCCGCCGATTCCAGCGTAGATCACGATGTCGCGGCCCACATTGTACCGACCATCGGCGTTGAGTCCTGCGTCCGCTGCGCCGCTGCCCAACAGGTCGCGGGCGCTGCCAGTGGGAAGCTTCACCGCCGCGCGCGCCGCAAATGCCGAGCGTGGACTTGGGCTGCCAAGCGGCTGTTTCCAGCCGACCTGCACGTCGCCTAGACCGAATGCGGAACGTGCATCCAACAGTACGGCGCCGGCAGGGTCGCGAATCAATAGGCGAGAATCGTAGTCATCAATTCCACTTCGGCCTCCCGGATCCCCAAGCATGAACAGCCGGTGCCACGAGTGGATTACTTCATCCAGAAAGCCGCCGTTGCGCCAGATGAGAGGCACATTGACCGACCATTCACCCATGCCCGATCGAACTCTCCACCAAGCGGAGAGGCGCTGCTGCTCGGCGTCCTCAAACACAGTTGCTCCACCGCTTGGCGGCGGGTTAAGCAGGTTGTTCGAAACGTCGAACTGCATGCGAAACGCGCGCGAGCCCCTTGAGAGGAGGTCCGGCGCCTCCGGCAGGAACTGAAGCACCAGAGTCTGGTACGGGCGCTGGTTCCGAATGGCGATGGGCCCGCGAGGGCCGTTGGCCAGATCCGCCCTCGCCGCGGAGGCAGCGGCGAGGAGCAGGCAGGCGAAGCGCCAAACGCGCACTACTTGCCCCTCTTGGGCAGGAGGTGCACTTGGGTTGAGAGAGTAAACGGCGCGACCGAGTCTGCAAAGGTCAGCTCTGCGAACATCGAACCGTAGGCCTCATCGGACCGGTCCATTCGGCCCTCCGCGTTGCCTGCGCTCAGGCTCATTGGGTCGAACACCCATTGCGCTGGCCGCAAGTCGCGCGTGGGAGCAAAGGCCCGGAAGAGCCGCGCGGACTTTGGCGGAACGCTGGAGGTTACGTTGAGCTTGTATCCGTCCCCCGCAGGCGTATAAGACCATGCGAGACTGGGCCACTTCGAGCCCGAGGCAATCATGCGAATGAAGGCGCTCACCGTGGAGTAGAGTCGTTCGCGGTCCTCCAGGTCGTGCCTGCTGTTTGGGCAATACAGGACCCACTTGGGTCCCTTCAGTCCGTCCCAGTAGAGGTTCAAAGAGCCCTGCGGCCAATACTGATCGTTCGTGCCCAGCACGAGCAGCTTTGGGAGGGTCATCCGATCACGGTAGCTGTAGGGGTCCTCAATCTCCATCAGCCGCTTGCCCGGAGGCGTGTCCAGAACCTTGTTGAAGCCGCTTGTGATGTAGTCGGCAATCTCCTCGCTGCCCGTGGGACCATACTCCTCTATCTGCAGCTTCAGGTGGTCGGAAACTCGAAGGCAGTCGATCACCATCGGGACGATGGCCTTCACTCGAGGGTCGTTGCTCGCCCCCACCAGCCAGGTGGTCCAGCCGCGTTTGCTGAGCCCCATCGGCACAAATCCGGTGATGGGAGCGTGCCCAGCCTGAGTGGTTGCGGCCTGAATGACGTCCATCGCCTTCAGTACGCTCTTTGCCATCGGAAGGTGGAGCGGCCAGTCCTCGTTGCCGGTCTTCATATACTGCATGTACGTGTGGGCGATGAGTGCATCCTCCTCCAGGCCGTATATGGGCTGGTTCGGACTGTCGTAGAGGATGGCGTACGGCGCGCTTGTACGCAATGCGAACTCGAGACCGAACTCCTCGAACCGCTGCCGCGGCCCGCCACCAACGTTCAGGAGGCCGCACGAGCCTGGGTAGCGCACCACGGCTGGGCGAAAGATCTGCACGCGGTGCTTCCAGGTGATTCCCTGCCACACTTGGCTCACCATATCGTAGGTGGATATTGTCGCCTTGCCGACGGAGCGCTCCTCCGTCTTCGACCAGGTGAAGGCAGGTTCGGGCCGTTTGAAGTAGGAGTCAAGGTCGGCGCGTGCGCCAAGGGAGAGCGCGACCGAGGCGATAGAAAGGGAGAGAACGAGGAACTTGCGCACATGCGCCTCCTGGGCGAAACGGATTAGTGCGGCTTCTTTCCGTGGCGACGCCGGTTCCTCCTTCCTTCTGGGCACTCTGCTCCGAGGAGTCGGCGGCACTTTTCACGAATTCTGGTGTCCTATAGCTGCAAACGCGACGGAGCGACTTCCTGAATTGCTCCTGGGGCGATGCCCTAGGCTAGAAATGTGATGCCCCTTCGGGGCGGCCGTTCGCGCCGGAGGCGCACAACAGTGTCAGCCCAGGGCATCGCCCTGGGAGAGACGCATTCGCCTTCGGGGAACCCGAATTCTCGAATCGGAATTCTCGCGAAGGTGCGTGCGCTCTGCCGTCTTTCCTGCGGAAGCGGGAATCAAAGAGAGCGAACCCCGTTTAAGGTCGTAACGGGGCAGGCTATGCAGGAATGACGGAGTCTGTACGGCTTTCACGAGCGATTTGCATAAGCAGGCTAGAATCTCGGTCAAGCTAGATAACCACACCATGAACTCCCAAAGAATCTATCGCGAACTCAACCGCCGCCTGGCCCGAGGCGAGCGCCTCGCGCTCGCCACCCTGGT
>VFKD01000163.1 GCA_009885735.1 bacterium | reverse complement strand
GTATCTAGTGATATAACTAGATACACCAGGCGTAAAGAAAAGTCCTGCCTCGGAGGAGACAGGACTTCAGGACTCTGTAAACAAATCTAGATAAAGGCCAAAGTCGAGGAAGTCCGCGAAGGCGGACTTTGTGAACTTTGCCGCCGCGGTTTCAACCGCAGGACCGTGCGACACCGCCGATTATTGAAACGCAAATGCTCAACCCAACGTCAAGAGGAACAACCGTCAATGACCATCGAACCGCCGACATTGCCTCAGCTCGATACTCCCTACCCTCTAGCACCCGAGCAGATTGCCGCCTACCAGCGCGACGGACACGTCCTCCTGCGCGGTGTCGCGTCGCCGGAAGAGGTCTCCGCCTACCGGACAGTTTTGGCGGAAGCCGCGGCGCGCCTAAATACCGAGACGCGGCCCATTGAGCAGCGCGACACTTACGGCAAGGCGTTCCTGCAGATCATGAACCTCTGGGAGAACGATGTAGCAAGCAAGCAGTTCACTTTCTCGAAACGGTTCGGCCGCATCGCGGCGGAGCTGATGGGAGCAGATGCTGTGCGGCTCTACCACGATCAAGCGCTCTTCAAGGAGCCGGGCGGAGGACACACGCCCTGGCACCAGGACCAGTTCTACTGGCCGCTTGCCACCGACCAGACCATCACAATGTGGATGGCATTGGTGGACGCCGAGGAGCAGATGGGAACAATGACGTTCGCAGGAGGGTCTCACGAAGAGGGGTTCCTCGGGCACCTTGAGATATCGGACCGCTCGGAGGACGTATTCAACAGGATGGTAGCCGACCGCAGCTTCAGACTCAGCAAGGTGGGCGACCTGAAAGCTGGAGACGTGACCTTCCATTCGGGCTGGACGCTCCACAGCGCGCCGGGAAATCGAGGTGTGCGCACCCGCGAGGCCATGACTATCATCTACTATGCGGACGGAGCATTGATTGGCGAAACGGATAACAAGAACCGGCAGGCAGACCTCGAGAGGTGGCTGCCGGGATGCAGCGTGGGCGGCGCCGCTTCAAGCCGACTAAACCCGGTGCTGTATCCCTAACCATGTAGATATGGAATGGTGACCTCGCAGGGACGCCGACTGTTGCCTACGGGCCTAGAATCATAGGTGCGATTCGGTAACCATTGCGCCAATAATGGATTATAACTGTCGTCAGCGCGGACGCAGCAACAAAATGGAAGTAGATGATTAGCTGATGCCGGCAACAACTGAAAAAACAAACTACTTGACCACGTTGCTCCGCCTCGGGCAGACGCTCAACTCGTCGCTGGACCTCAACGAGGTGCTGAACACCGCCATTCGCGAGGTCGTCGCCTTCGTCTGCGCGGAGCGTGGGTTCATCATCCTCGTGGATCAGGGCACAAACAAAGTGTGGGGCAAGGCGGCCCACAATATCGACCTGACCGCCCTCGAGTCCGTCCTGGCAGGGCGTGACCCGTCGAACAAGCCCGAGGTGAGCCGCGGAATTGTAGAGCAGGTCCTTCGCGAGCGCAAGGCGGTCCTCTCAACCAATGCCATGGAGGATCCGCGATTCCAGTCGCACACCAGCGTACAGCTTGCCCATGTGCGGTCTGTGCTGTGTGTTCCCCTCGTCGCACAAGGACACGTGCTGGGCATCGTGTACCTCGACAATCGGGTCCGCGCCTCGGTCTTCGCCGAATCCGACGAGGAGATGCTGAGCGCCTTCGCAAATCAGGCTGCGGTTGCGATCCAGAATGCACGGCTCTACGAGAACCTGCGCGGTTCACTCGAGGAACGGTTGAAACTGCAAGAAGAGCTCCATGCGAAGGAGCGAGAGCGTACCGCCCTTCACGAGGCTAGCCGACTCAAATCCGAGTTTATCGACTATGTGTCGCACGAGCTTCGTAACCCCCTCACGACGATCCGAGGGTATGTGCAGACTCTCTCCGGCGCAAATGGCGAGATCTCCGCCGACATGCGAACCGAGTTCTATGAGACCATTGAGGCAGAGTCGGACCGAATGCTGGGCCTGATAAACGAGCTGCTCGACAGTTCCCGCTTGGAGGCCGACAGGCCGCTCTCGTTGAACGCCCGATGCGTCCAGCTTGCACCGATCCTACGGAGGCTGGCCGGATCTCATAAGTTCTACAAGTTTTGGACCGAACAGCACACTCTGATTCTCGACATTCCGGACACCCTTCCAGAGATTGAGGCGGACGAAGACAAGGTGCATCAGGTGGTGGCGAACCTGCTCAGCAATGCTATCAAATACTCACCACAGGGCGGCGAGATACTGCTCGC
>VFKD01000235.1 GCA_009885735.1 bacterium | reverse complement strand
TCGTCAAGATCGTCCACGAAGAGCTCACCAGCCTTCTCGGTGGGGACGACGCGCGACTTAACTTTGCCCCACGGCCACCCACTGTCATCATGCTATGTGGCCTCCAAGGCTCCGGCAAGACGACTACATGCGGCAAGCTGGCTAGCTGGATGCGCCGCAATGGGCGCAACCCTCTGCTGGTCGCATGCGATGTTTATCGCCCGGCCGCCATAAAGCAGCTCCAGGTGCTTGGCGAACAGGTCGGTACGCCGGTCTTTACAATGGGTACCGAGTCGCCGGTGAAGATTGCCGCCGCAGCACTGCGCCATGCCGTGGAGAACGGCAACGATGTCATCCTGCTGGATACGGCAGGCAGGCTCCACATGGATGAGGAGATGATGGCGGAGCTGGACCGGATGAAAGAGGCTGTATCGCCCACCGAGACGCTCCTTGTGGTGGATGCGATGACGGGGCAGGATGCGGTGAACTTCGCGTCGGAGTTTCAGCGCAGACTGGCGATCGACGGATTCATCATGACCAAGCTGGACGGCGATGCGCGCGGTGGAGCTGCTCTAAGCATTCGCTCCATTTCGGGAGTGCCAATTAAGTTTGTGGGAGTAGGGGAGAAGCTGGACGCGCTCGAGACCTTCCACCCAGATAGAATGGCTTCGCGCATCCTGGGGATGGGGGATGTGCTCTCCCTCATTGAGCGCGCTCAAGAGGCGATCAGCGAGAAACATGCCCAGGAGATGGAGCGCAAGCTCCGCGAGAACAGGTTTGACCTAAACGACTTTTTGGAGCAGATGCAGCAGATGCGCAAGCTTGGCCCACTCGAGCAAATCATGGGGATGATCCCAGGTATGTCCAAGCTGAAGGATGCCCAAGTAGACGAGAAACAGCTCGCACGCCAAGAGGCGATCGTGCGCTCGATGACCTTCGAGGAGCGCGCCGACCCCGGCATCCTAAACGCTAGCCGCAAGCGTCGGATTGCCGCGGGCTCGGCTTCTACGCCCCAGGAGATCAACCAGTTTCTGGTGCAATTTGAGCAGATGCGCAAGATGATTCGCATGATGATGGGTTCGGAAGGCGGCCTAAAGAAGAAGAAGGGACGCTTAAGAATGCCGTTTAGGAGGTAGAATAGTCGATTGTGTCTGTCTTGTCCTTTGGGAGCGTCCGAGGATGGGGACTGAGGAGGTTGGTATTGCCCGTAAGAATTAGACTTCGCAGGATGGGATCGAAGGGTCGGCCTGTCTACCGAGTAGTGGTGGCGAACAGCACGAGCCCTCGAGACGGCAGGTTTATCGAGACCATTGGTCATTACGATCCGCGAGCGGATCCGCCCGCTCTGAACATTGATGCCGAGAAGGCCGCCAAGTGGCTTGCCTGCGGCGCACAGCCGAGCGACACTGCGCGTGCTCTGCTCAAGAAGCAGGGAATCGCCGTGGCTAACGGACAAGGCTTCGTCGCAAAGTGAGCTCGCTTGTCGACGGCGAAGCGTCCGTTCGCGCCCTTCTGGAGCACCTAGCGAAGGAACTCGTGGATGCACCCGAGCAGGTCTCGGTCATCGAGAATCCTGGTGATGGGGTGTTGACGTACGAGATTCAGGTTGCTCCCGAGGACGTGGGCAAGGTGATCGGTAAGCAAGGGCGCATCGCGAATGCGCTTCGGCTCGTGGCCCGAGGCGCATCGGCCAAGGAGAGCCATCGCGTGCAGGTGGACATACGAGACTGAGCGACTCGACACCGATAGTCGGCGACAGCGAGCCTTGGGACTGGGTCATCGGTTGTGTTACAGCCCCCTTTGGCCGCATCGGCGAACTTAAGGTTCGCCTGGAGACTGACTTTCCAGAACGGTTTTCAGACCTGAAGGAAGTCCAGCTCCAGTGCGAGCGTAGATCTCCAAGGCGCTTCCAGGTCGCTCGTGCGAGACTCCACAAGGGGCAGGTGCTCCTGCAGCTAGTGGGAGTAGATTCCATTGATGCAGCGGAGACGTGGCGCGCAGCACGGGTCCAGATTCGCCGGTCTGACGCAGTTACGCTGCCGGAGGGGAGCTTCTATTCGGTCGACCTAATTGGATACGATGTTGTGACCTCCCAGGGCCGAACGCTTGGGCCGCTAGATGAGGTGCTGAAGTATCCCGGCCAGGACCTTCTTAGGATTGGAGCGACGCTGATTCCTGCGGTTCGGCAGATGGTGGTTGAGGTGGACACGCAGAACCGACGCATTGTGGTGGATCCTCCCGAGGGCCTCTTGCCCGACGAGGAGCCGAAGAGTGCGAATTGACGTCATCACGGTTCTGCCGGAGCTGGTGGAGCATGCGGTCAGTCAGAGCATAATTGGTCGGGCGCGAACCGCTGGGATAGTTGAGATAGCGGTCCACAATCTGCGGGACTACACCACAGATAAGCACAAGACGACCGACGACACGCCCTGCGGCGGCGGCGGCGGAATGATAATGAAGCCGGAGCCGTTTACGCGGGCTGTTGAGGCAGTCAGCATGGACGATCTGAGGCCGCGAGTTATACTGACAGATCCGCGTGGACGGCGATTCGACCAGTCATTGGCGGTTGAGCTGTCGCAAGAGCAGCAGATTGTCCTTCTCTGTGGCCGGTATGAGGGCGTGGACGATCGCGTACGTTCGCTCGTCACGGACGAGTTGTCGATAGGCGACTATGTGCTGACCGGTGGCGAGCTTCCGGCCCTGGTGATTGTCGATGCGGTGGTAAGGCTCCTTCCTGGCGCGCTAGGCGACGAGTTCGGCGCATCGAAGGACACCTTCAGCGATGGACTCTTGGAGCACCCGCAGTACACTAGACCGCGAGAATTTGAAGGAATGCCGGTGCCGGACATACTCTTTACAGGCGACCATGCCCGTATTGAGCGCTGGCGGCGATGGCACAGACTAACCCGAACGCGAGATGAAAGACCAGACCTCTGGGCAACCCTCTCGCTCTCGCTAGCGGATGTCAGGCTTGCCGCTGGGTCCGAGCCGGAATAAAGCAAACTACACGAGTGATAACGACGAAAGGTGACAGAATAGATGCATCCACTGATAAGCGAGATTGAGCGAAGCCAGGTCAAGGAGAGTGTCCCTCTCTTCAAGTCTGGTGACACAGTTAAGGTGTACGCAAAGGTTGTAGAGGGCGGTAAAGAGCGCATCCAGATGTTTGAAGGCGTGGTGATTGCGCGCAACGGCTCACAGAGCCGAAGCAGCTTCACGGTTCGCAAGATATCCCATCAAGTGGGTGTGGAGCGGACCTTTCTGATCCATTCACCGCGTATCGACCGCATTGAGGTAGTGCGCCGCGGACTGGTTCGCCGCGCAAAGCTCTACTATCTTCGAGACTTGGTCGGGAAGAAGGCGCGAATCAAGGAAGACCGGTCCGTGAGGCCAACTGCGTAGGCAGTACGGCCCGCCGGTCACTCTCTCGAGGGAAATTGAAACCGCCCGCCGTGCAGATGTGTCTGTATGTGTAACTACCGACACCGTAAGTTCGTGGATATTGTGAAAGACTGAACATGCATCAACAAGAACTAGGCGCCACCGAATGGCTTGCTAATCTCAGCATTGGGGCCATCGTCCTGGCGGCATTTGTCTTAACATGCCTGCGGGTGCTCCTGGCGCCAAGCCGTTCGGCTATCGCGCGGTCCACTGCGGAGCTCCTCGAGTCGCTCATTATCGCGGGTGTTCTCGTGTTCCTGGTAATTCGACCTTTCTTTGTACAAGCGTTCTTCATCCCGTCCGAATCGATGGAGCCGACGCTGATGGGTCACAACGCTGGTCTGTCGCTTACAGGTACGGAGTATACCGACTCGGTTCACGACCATATTTTTGTGAACAAGCTGATCTATCGTGTGCGACAGCCCTCGCGCGGAGATATCATCGTGTTCCGCGCCGAGAAGAAGGCCGACAAGCCTAACGAGGCAATGGAGAACGTGCTGATCAAGCGCTGTGTCGGCATCCCTGGAGACACGCTTGAGATCAAGGAGGACGCGCAGGGGGTGACGCGCCTCTTCCGCAACAACGTGCCTCTCATTGAGCCGTACATTCGGCACGAGAAGGGCTTGCCGGCTATGGACCGTAGCCGCATGACGAATGCGTCGTTCGCCGTGGATGGTCCGGTAAAACTTGGCAAGGACGAACTCTTTGTGATGGGCGACAACCGCAACAACAGCAACGACTCTCGATACTGGGGCACCCTGCCTCGCAACCGAGTTATCGGCAAAGCCTCGCTTATCTTCTGGCCTTTGAATAGGCTCCGACTGATACGTTAGGCCAGGTTGGAGACAGATTGGTGGTTCTACGAGAAAGCCGCGCGAGAGCGCGGCTTTCGTGTTGTCGCCGGCATTGATGAGGCTGGACGCGGACCGCTAGCGGGCCCGGTCGTGGCTGCGTGTGTCGTGCTTCCTAGTGACGCAGAGCTTCCAGGGGTACGCGACAGCAAGAAGATGACTGCGGTGCAGCGCGAGAAGGCGTATGGCATGATCATCGACCGGGCTTCATGCTACGGGATAGGCTCGGCCGATCCGGCGGAGATCGACCGGATGAATATACTCAAGGCCTGCCACCTAGCTATGGTACGGGCCGTGAGTGCTCTTGCCAATGCGCCTGATTTCTTGCTTGTGGACGGTCTCCCGGTGCCTTCGCTTACGTTGCCTCAACGTGCAATTGTGCGGGGCGATTCTGCCAGTCTCTCGATTGCCGCAGCTTCGGTTCTGGCCAAGGTTACCCGAGACCGCCAAATGATTGAGCTGGATGCGGTGTACCCCGAGTATGGATTTGCAGGACACAAGGGCTATCCCGCGCCCACGCACCTGGCCGCACTGGCGGCTTATGGACCGTGTGCGGAGCATCGTCGCAGCTTTGCCCCGGTGGCCGCGTGTCTCCCTACCGAGCCGTCACCGCTTCAACCGCGCCTGCATCTCGACGGACCGTTAGTCAGCGAAGCGGGAGTGCTAGCAGAGTTGATCGCTGTCCGACACCTCGCCAAGCTTGGCATGATCGTCCTTGAGACTCGGTATCGATGCCCACTCGGCGAGATAGATATCATTGCTCGCGACAGGCAAGAGATCGTGTTTGTGGAGGTCAAGTCCACGCATCGTATCGGCGCCCCAGATCCCTCGCAGCGCGTGGACGTGCCAAAGCGGCGGCGCCTGGTGTCGGCGGCGAACAACTTTCTGCAGTCCTGCGGGCTGATCGACCAAAAGTGTCGATTTGACGTTGCTGTGGTACGGCTTGTGGAGCCGGAGCGATACGTAGTGGATATGCACAGAGCAGCGTTTTCGGGTATGGACTAGCACGCCATTCTACCAGTTAGAATCTCACGTGCGCCGACGAAATGTGGAACGAACCTCCTGGTAAGTCTACTTCCCTGGAGCAGCGGCGCATGCGTACGAATCGAAAACGGCTTGGTGAACTGCTCGTCCAGAACGGCCTGATCTCCGAGGCCCACCTCCAGGAAGCAGTAAAGCTGCAGCAGGAGCAGCAGCAGCCGCTTGGCGTTATTCTCGTGTCGCTCGGCTACGTGTCCGAGGAAGACATACTTCAGGTACGCGCCCTGCAGGACGGAGTTTCCTGTTGGCATCTGCAGCACAACCCACCATCACCCGCCGCAGTGGCCAAGCTCAATCGTGAGGCTTGCATCAAGTATCTCATGCTTCCAGTGAAGGTTGCGGGCAATCGGCTCACCGTCGCGATGTCGAACCCGCTGGACTTCGATGCGATTGACTTCGCACAGACTCTGTCGGGCATGAGCATCAGCGCGGTTCTCGCGGACAACACGCGGCTAGTAGCCGCAATTGATGCGTCGTATGGGCGGTCGGAGACCTCCGACCACACCATTGAGCAGCTCATTACGGATGCGATGGACGACCTTGGCATGAATGCCTCGGCCTCCGGACCTGTAAGCCTCACCGACGATGAGATGCGGCCGGTTATCGGCCTTGTCGACCAGATAATCGGCGACGCCGTGGGCATGCGAGCGAGCGACATCCACGTAGAACCGCGCGCCACCCGTGTTGAGGTGCGTTATCGAGTGGACGGTTCACTTAGGCTCATCAGAGAGTTTCCCGCCGCGCTGCACCGAGCAATCTGCGCGCGAATGAAGATTATGGCGAAGCTCGACGTTATTGAATACCGTATCCCTCAGGACGGACGCATTGCGATGCGCGTAGATGGGCATGCCGTGGACATTCGAGTCTCCGTGCTGCCCACCTATCACGGAAGCCGGGTGGTGATGCGGATCCTGGACAAGTCCAATGCGACACGGTCTCTCGAAAGCCTTGGCTTCTCAGAGCACAACTTGAAGCTCTATGAGGCGATGATCAAGCGTCCGCACGGCTTGATTCTCGTGACTGGACCGACTGGCAGCGGCAAGACCACTACCCTCTATGCCGCGCTCAACCACCTCAAGAACGTAGCTACGAACATCATCACGTGCGAGGACCCGGTCGAATACGATGTGGACGGCATCAACCAGTCTCAAGTCAATGAGAAGATTGGCCTCACGTTTGCGGCTCAGCTTCGCGCGATACTCCGACAAGACCCGGATGTGGTCCTTGTGGGTGAGATTCGCGACAAGGAGACAGCGG
Organism: bacterium; assembly: GCA_009885735.1. Lineage (GTDB taxonomy): Bacteria > Armatimonadota > Chthonomonadetes > Chthonomonadales > CAJBBX01 > VFKD01. Next base: position 405 of record VFKD01000235.1, on the reverse strand, counting down.
ATACAGGAGTCCGTGCGGCTTTGACAGGTCACCTGGTGTTGAGCACTCTGCACTGCAACGATGCTCCAAGCGCGGTGGCTCGTCTGGCCGACATGGGCGTGCAGCCGTTTATGCTCAGCACCGCACTTGTGGGAGTCATTGCTCAGCGTCTCGTTCGACTGCTGTGCAAGAGCTGCAAGGCTGCCTACACTCCGCATGGGGTAGAGATGCGGATTCTCACGGAGCACCTCGGATATGCGCCCGATGTTATCTATCAGGGAGTAGGGTGCGATGCATGCGGCTCACTAGGGTACTCTGGGCGGACCAGCGTACACGAAGTGATGCCAATCGCGGGCGATGTGGCGGAGATGGTGCGTCAGTGTCGTTCAACATCCGATATCTGCGGCGCCGCGCTGAAGTATGGGT
>VFKD01000113.1 GCA_009885735.1 bacterium | reverse complement strand
TGCCGTGGATGTACCATTCCGGCTGGTCCTTGCGCTCAAAGATGAGGACGTCCTGCTCCTGCGGCGTACCCAGCTTGTGATAGTAGAGCATGTGTCCTTGGTTGCGGCTTAGCAGGGCCTCGCCAGCCTTCGGCTCTGCGTAGCGGCTATAGAAGAACCCGCCACAGTCGTTGGTCCACGACGCGCCAGAGGCCTTCGACCATCGAACCGTATCCAGAAGGTCCTTGCCCGTGATCACATCGCGAACCTGCCATCGAATCCAGTCGGACCCGGCCTCGGCAATCGCATAGGCGAGCAGCTTGGCATTTGGGCTGATAGCCACCTGATTCACTGCAACTGTACCGTCGGTAGACATCGTGTTTGGGTCCAGAAGCACCCGTGGAGGCGATGTGAGGCGGTCGGCAACATAGAGAACGCTCTGATTCTTCAGGCCCGTGTTTCTGAAGAGGAAGTACTTCCCCGCCTTCTTCGTTGGCAGCCCCACCTTCTCGTAGTCCCAAAGGCGCGTGAGCTGCTCGCGAATGAGCCTTCGCTCCGGCACTCCGGCCAAAAAGTCAGCTGTCACTCGGTTCTGCGCCTCTATCCACTCTCGCGACTCGGGCGCATCCGTGTTCTCGAGCCAGCGGTACGGATCGGCTATCTTGACGCCGTGATAGTCATCCACCTGGCCGCCCTTGTGGGCAGGTGGATACTTTAGGCCATCCTGAACCGGCGGTGCGGGCGCCGCAGCCTCCGCGATAACGGCAATGGCGATAATTGCCACCAACATTCCAAACACCATGTGGGATCCAGACCTTTCACGTCGACCAACTGCCGACAACATCATCTATCCACCTCGCCCAGTACCGTGTCCAGGCTTCCCAAAATAGCAATGACATCCGCCACCTTCACGCCCCGCACCAACTCCGGCAGCATGCTGAGATGCACGAACGATGGCGCACGCACATGGATTCGAACCGGATGCGGAGTACCATTACTCACCATAAAGAACGAAAGCTCGCCTCTCGGCGACTCGGTGCGGCTATGTGCCGTTCCGGCAGGCGGCTTAAACACCTTCGGTATCTTCGCCAGAGTTGGCCCTTCGGGCAACTGAGCGAGGCACTGCTCGACGAGCCGCACGCTCTGCCTCATCTCCTCGATTCGAACCAGGTAACGGGCCATCACATCGCCAGCCGAGTGGACCGGCACGTCGAACTGCAGCCTATCATAGACCTCGTACGGCGCAGTCTTGCGCAGGTCGAAATCCCATCCGGAGCCTCGTGCTACCGGCCCAGATGCGCCCCAAGCAGCGGCCATCTCCTTCGAGATTACCCCCACTCCCTCGCATCGAGCTCTAAAAATGCGATTGCCGGTCAGAAGCCTGTCGTTTGCGTCAAGCTCCGTCGGGAAGTCCTTCAGGAACTGGCGCGTTCGCTCCGCAAAACCCTCCGGTAGGCCTGATGCCACTCCACCCGCACGAATCCAGTTGTACGTGAGCCGCGCGCCGGTCATCATCTCGAGCAGATCGAGCACTCGCTCCCGCTCGCGGAACGCATACAGGAAAACTGTGGTCGCGCCGACGTCCGTTGCGAATGTGCCCAGAAACACCAGGTGCGAAGCAATGCGGTTCAGCTCGCACAGCAGCACGCGAATGAACTGTGCACGCTCCGGAACTTCAATGCCGCCTAGCCGCTCGATGGCCTGCGAAATCGCGAGATTGTTGTTGAGAGACCCTAGATAGTCTAGCCGATCCGTGAACGGTACGTTCTGCCGGTATGGCCGCGCCTCGAACATCTTCTCTAAACCGCGATGCAGGTAACCAATTACCGGGCGGCACTCGCTGATGATCTCGCCGTCTAGCTGCACAATGAGCCGAAGCACGCCGTGCGTCGACGGGTGCTGCGGGCCCATGTTGAGCGACATTCCCGGAGAGGTGATCTCGGTCTGCACCTGAGTCATATATCAGTTACGCTCTTGCGGGCCGTGAAGCGGATTGCCTGAGAACACCGGCTCATAGTCAGACCGGAACGGATGCCCCTCCCAGTCCTCAGGCAGGAGGATGCGCATCTGGGCAGAGTCTGCTTGGTCCGGGTGGCCCTCGAAGCGGATGCCATAGAGGTCGAAGCACTCTCGCTCGTGCCAGTTGAGCCCAGGCCAGAGCGACAGGAGGCTGGGAGCCGTGAGGAACTCGGATTCGAGCAGCACGTCGATGATCACTGTGCGATGAGTCTCAAGCGAACTGAGCCTGTACCAGAGGTGAAAATACTCATTCTGCTCGTAGGCACAGAGATCGGCAGGATAGTTCAAGGCAAAGTCCGGGTCGTTCTTGAGCAGTTCAGCGAGGGAGGCCCAGGACGCGACTGTGACGCAAAGATTGAGCTGATGCTCGGTCTCCACTGCGTTGATGAGACCGTCTCCGGCCGCCGAAGCGGCCCGTTGGGCCCAGTCCGAAAGCGCTCCGTCTTCAGCCATCCTTATCCCTGGATCACGATCGGCTCGCGGGGCGGGACTTCTTGCCCGCGCCGAGTCATCGCATGTTCAGAGGTGATCTTCTCTTGCAGGGTCACAATTCCGTGAATCAGGTTCTCCGGCCTCGGCGGACAGCCATAGACGTACACGTCCACGGGTATGAACTGGTCTACGCCCTTCACGATCGTGATGCTGTCGCGGTAGGGTCCACCCGCCGAGGCGCAGCCGCCCATCGCTATCACATACTTGGGTTCCGGCATCTGGTCATAGAGCCTCTTGATGAAGGGCGCCATCTTCACGGATACCCATCCCGCCACAATCATTACGTCTGCCTGTCGTGGCGTAGCTCGAAAGATAATGCCAAACCTGTCCAGATCGAAACGCGGCGCGGCCGTCGCCATCATCTCGATGGCGCAGCACGAGAGCCCGAACGTGAGGGTCCAGAGCGAAGACTTGCGCGCCCACTGGGCCACGCGGTCCAGCGGCGCGACGATAGCTGCACCGCCCGGAATAGGGATTCGCCATGAGTCGACTTCCGCCTGAGTAAGCTGCTTTGTTGCTACTCCCATTCGATCGCCTTCCTGCGCCACGCATAACCCAGACCGGCAGCAAGGATCGCCACGAAGATAAGCATCTCCACCACAGCGTATCTGCCCACCTGCTTGTAGGCGACCGCCCAGGGATAGAGGAACGCGGCTTCGACCTCGAATACAACGAAGAGGAGCGCGAAGAGGTAGTAGTGGACGTTGAACTGCTGCCACGCTTCTCCAACAGGGAGCGGGCCGCATTCGTAAGTTTCAAGCTTGTCTGGGTTCGGCGCCGAGGGCCGCGCGAGGCGCGCGATGAAGAGATTCACGCACACGAAACCGACCGCGACCGCCCCAAACACGGCGAAAGTTAGGTAGAGCTCCGACATGCGTCACTCCTCCCGGC
>VFKD01000515.1 GCA_009885735.1 bacterium | reverse complement strand
CTCCGTCCACAGCCGTATAGCGGCAGCGTCGACGGATGCGTTGATTGTGGCCCACCCTTCGACTGCTCGACGGTGAGGCTGTCGAGCGCTCAGGGCGAACGGATCGGGGTCGAGGGGTGGGCAAGGGCGATTGAACCACCCGCTGGGGTAGAGACTCAGAGACTCGGAGAGGAGGCCAAGGCAGTTATCTGCCGTTGACCTCCTCCGCGTCCTTGTGGCATGCGCGTCTCGCGCATGGAAGTCCACGGGCGAGACGCCCGTGCCACGGCACAGGGCGACCACAAGCGTCGCCCCTACCCACGTCCTGCAGGTTCCCGCCGCAGTCCGATCACCGGCTCGTCGCCGCACCAGACGGCATACTGCCGCTGGATCTGCCGGACGTGATAGGCCACGTTCGCCGAGGTGCAGCCAAGCTGCGCTCCCGCCTCTCGCCAGGTCATCCCCGCAAGAAGGCACCTCAGCACGTTCGCCTGGACTGGCTTTAGCCGAGCGCTGAACTCCGAGACCATCACCTCAGACGAGATGTCCTCCGTTGCCGGGTCGACAGAATCCGGCAATCCCGCATCCTCTAGAGGAATGCAGCGCCGAACCCTGGCTCGCCGAATGGAATCGAGCAGGCGCCAGCGAGCTCGCTTCAGCAGGTGCTGGCGCGGGCAGCCGATGCGCACGTCGATGTTCGGCAGCGCTTCGAGCATTCCAAACCAAGCCTCCTGAAGCAGGTCGTCCGGATCCTCTCCGGCGCATCGGCCATAGTAGGCCGCCATCTTTGTCATCCGCGGGCGCAGGCTCTCGAGCAGGTCTGAAACTGCCTCTCGGTCGCCAAGACGCGCGCGTTCTATGCTTGCATTCATGGTGTAACTGGGTTCTCCCAAGGGTCGTAAGACGCAAAAACGGGCCGCGGGGCAGTGTCGCCCGCGGCCCGATTGCAAAAATCGAGCTAAGTGCCTGCTTCCGTGGCTAAGCTAGGGAGTGGTCATTTCCTTGGTTGGGAGATGCACCCAGAGGGGCCGTGGAGAGACAGGCATGCGGGCTAAACTGCGTTGGTATACTGTTAGCGGTTCTGAGCATCTTCACGTTGCCTGTCTCCTTTCTCGCGCATCGCGCGGCATTTCAGGACTAGACTACCATAATCGCGCACGGTTGTAAAGCCGCACAAAAGCTCTATCGCACAGACCATGCGCCTTGCTAAAGAGGTTCCGAAACTATTTTCGGAGAATATTTGCCCCGCCATGAGCGCTCCCCTTCTGCAGGTCTCCGGTCTCAAGAAGCACTTCACCGTCTCGCGGCGTGCGGGACTGCGCTCCGTTCAAGAGACAGTACGCGCCGTGGACGGCATCGACCTGGATGTGAGCGCGGGCGAGACCGTGGGCCTCGTGGGAGAGAGCGGCTGCGGCAAGACCACGGCGGGACGCACCATTCTGCGCTTGCTGGAGCCCACGGCAGGCAGCGTTCTCTTCGACGGTGACGACCTCGCGAAGCTCGAGCGCGAGCCGCTTCGGCGGCGGCGACGCGACATGGGGCTGGTGTTTCAAGACCCGATGTCCGCCATCAACCCGCGCATGCAGGTGGGAGACGTGGTGAGCGAACCGCTGATGGCGCACGGATTGGTGGCTAACCGTGCTGCGGGCCAGAAGCGCGCCGAGGATCTGCTCGAACAGGTTGGTCTGCGGGCGGAGTTCGCGGGCCGCTATCCGCATGAGTTCTCCGGCGGCCAGAGGCAGCGCATCGGAATTGCTCGCGCCATTGCCACGGACCCGAAGCTGCTCATCCTTGATGAGCCCATCTCGGCGCTCGACATCTCCATTCGCGCTCAGATTCTGAACCTGCTTGATGACCTGCAGAAGGAGCGCGGCCTGGCCTACCTGCTCATCGCGCACGACCTCTCGGTGGTGCGGCACACCTGCGACCGGGTTGCGGTGATGTACCTTGGCGCGATCGTGGAACAGGCGCCGAGCGACGCGCTCTTCACGGAGCCCAAGCACCCGTATACAAAGGCGCTACTGGCGTCGGTTCCGGTTCCTGACCCCACGAGGCGAACCGCGCGTGCGCTGCTCGAGGGCGACGTGCCCACGCCGGTGGACATTCCCTCGGGGTGCAGGTTTCGCACTCGTTGTCCGATTGCAGTGGCCCGGTGCGCGGAGGAGGAGCCAAAGCTGCGGGAGATGGGGGCAGGGCACATGGCGGCGTGCCACTTGGTGGAGTGACGGGCGCTATTCTACCGCGGAGGACGCCGAGGATCGCAGAAGAACGGCGTTCAACCACGAATTACACGAAACACGCGAAAACGGCTCTACTGGATTCCCGCTAAGGACACGCGGGAATGACGGTATGCCCGTCTCTGCGGCACTGCGTCTCTGGCGTCAATCGACGAGGTTCGACAGCCTGCCCGTCGACCATCCGTTCGCCCTGAGCGCTCGACAGCCTCTCCGTCGACTTGGCCTGCCCTGAGCTTGCCGAAGGGTTGAAGGGTGGGCAACGATCAACGCATCCTTCGACTGCGGCTCGATACGGCTGAGCCGCGCTCAGGACGAACGGGTTTGGGTGTGCATACCTGCCTCGTCCTTCGCTGCGTATTTGCGCCCCTTGGCGTCAATCGACGAGGTCCGACAGCCTGCCCGTCGACCATCCGTTCGCCCTGAGCGCCAGACAGCCTCACCGTCGACTTGGCCTGCCCTGAGCTTGCCGAAGGGTCGAAGGGTGGGCAACGATCAACGCATCCTTCGACTCTGCCACGGTACGGCTGTGGCAGGCTCAGGACGAACG
>VFKD01000536.1 GCA_009885735.1 bacterium | reverse complement strand
GCTGCCACAACCGGATGGACCCAATCGGCTTCGGCCTGGAGAACTTTGACGCAGTTGGGCGATGGCGAACGATGGACGGAACGTTCAAAGTGGATTCATCCGGAACTCTGCCGAGCGGGAAATCGTTCTCTGGTCCCACCCAGTTGAAGGCCATCATATTAGGTCAGAGCAGACAGTTTGCCAAGTCGTTTACCGAGAAACTGCTGACCTATGCGATGGGCAGGGGCCTCGAGAGCTATGATCGCTGCGCCGTGGACGAGATCGTGAAGGCAACCGGCGCATCGAAGTCGAAGTATCGATTTGCAGACCTAGTGACGGAGATTGTGTGCAGCGAACCTTTCCGCAAACGGCGGGGAGACGGAGGAACGAGATGAAGAACTTGGTGATTGAGCGACGTACTTTTCTGCGCGGCCTTGGTACTGCGGTGGCGCTTCCGTTTCTGGACGCTATGCAGCCCCTGGCGGCGATTGCCGCGCCGGCGGGCAAGGTTCGGCCTAACCGCATGGCGTTCATCTCCGTTCCAAACGGCGTACACATGGACGCTTGGCGACCCGTGCAGGAAGGTACAGTCTTCGACCTGCCGAGCATCCTCGAGCCGCTGCAGCCTGTACGCGGCTCGGTCTCGGTTCTCACGGGCCTCACGCACGACAAGGCTCGGCCAAACGGCGACGGACCCGGCGACCACGCTCGCTCCGCAGGCGCTTTCCTCACCGGGTGCCAGCCCCGCAAGACAGCAGGCGCAGACATCAAGCTCGGAATCTCGGCAGATCAGTACGCAGCGCTGAAGGTGGGCAGCCGCACCAGGTTTCCCTCGCTGGAGCTGGGCTGCGAGGCCAATCGACAGGCGGGCAACTGCGACAGCGGCTATAGCTGCGCCTACTCCTCCACCATCTCTTGGCGCTCCGAGAATACTCCTGTTGCCAAGGAGATTGATCCTCGCCAACTTTTCGAGCGACTGTTTGGCTCCGGAACGCCCGAAGAGAACTTCGAGAGCCGCGACCGGCGAGATAAGTACAATCAGAGTATTCTCGACTTCGTGCTGGAGGATGCGTCGAAGCTCAAGGCGCGCATGGGTGCGCATGATCAGCGCAAGCTGGACGAATACCTCACCAGCGTTCGCGAAATCGAGCAGCGAATTGCGCTTGCCGGCAAGGGAGGCGTGCCGGACGCGGGTGCAAAACCTGCGGGCATCCCCTCGGATTACGGAGAGCATCTGCGCCTAATGTTCGACATGCTCGCGCTTGCGTTCCAGGCGGACCTTACTCGAATATCGACCTTCATGTTGGCAAATGAAGGCAGCAACCGCAACTATGCTGCCATCGGCATCGGCGAGGGCCATCACGAGCTGTCTCACCATCAGCGCAATGCTGAGAAGCAAGACAAACTTCGCAAGATCAATCGCTTCCATATGACGCACTTTGCTCAGTTCCTGACGAAGCTGCAGAGCATGAAAGAGGGCGATTCTACGGTGCTCGACAATTCTATGATTGTCTATGGCAGCGGCATTAGCGACGGAGACAGGCACAACCATGATGACCTGCCGGTAGTCATCGCGGGCCGCGGCGCGGGCACCATCAAGAGCTCACGGCACATTGTCTATCCGCGGAATACTCCCATGGCGAATCTATTCGTCTCGATGCTTGATAGAGTGGGAATTCCTGCGGAAACGCTTGGGGACTCGACTGGAAGGATTACGCAGCTTTTTTAGTCGGAGGAATTCAGATGGCAATCGTTGTGATGCCAAACACTGAGGCGCGATTAGTCCGGCATGCGACCATCCAAGGCGTCGGAATCGAAGTGTACACGGATCGCATCCTAAATGCTGCACTTGATTGGGCCGAGCTACCCGCGGAGGATGAGGTCGCCGCGATCTCGGAAGGAATGTCAGCCTGCAAGGAGGGCCGACTGAGGCCTTTTGCTGACTTCGCTTCGGAGCACCGGGCGCGGTATACCGCTGACCGCTGATGCTTGAATATGATGTCCGCATCTCCGAGCCCGCAGAGGCGGACATCGACACCACTTTTCAGTATCTCTTCGTTCGAGACGTTGGCCTCGCGGAAAAGTGGCGCGACCACCTCTTTCAAGCGATTGATTCCCTCAAGAACCTCCCTCGCAGGTGTAGCATTGCCCCGGAGAACACTCGATTCGTCGAGGAGATTCGTCAATTGTGGTTCGGCTCACGGCGCTCCGCATACCGCATTCTATTCTGTGTCTTTGATAGCACTGCGCAAGACCTGCCAGTTGTTTGGATATTGCGGGTCCGGCACCACTCTCAGAGACTGATGTTACCGGACGTTGAAACTCTGGAGGAGTGACCAGCGGCATTGCACTGCCACGACGCAGCCGAAGGGTCTGGCAGTATATCAACGGCAACGCGAATGTAGGGCTGGGGCCCCGTCCCCAGCCGTTGTTCTTGCCGTTGCCCTGCCGTTGTTCTTGCCGTTGCCCTCCTCCGCGTTCTCCGCGCCTCCGCGTGAGACTCCGTTTCCCGTTTCCCCGTCCTCGGTCCTCCGTCGCCGTTGCCGTCCGCCCCTTGCACAACTCCCACGTATGCCGTATCATGACCATCATGGCTGAAGTCCCTGCCGACGGCGCTGTAGGTCCACACGGGCTTGCCGAACCGGGGCGGCCACCGAGCGATGCGATCCTAGCTACTAAACCCAACAAGAATCGCACGCTAAGAAAGGACAGTAGAATGGTCGGCTTGAGAAAGCATGCGGCAGTTCTGTCGTTTGCGTTCATCGCAGCATTTTCGATGTTGTCTCCCAAAGAGGCGAATGCACAGTTTGGGTTCGATTCACGGACCGGACACCATTACCGCTCAAATGGATCATTAGGCAATACCTGGCATCTAGCGTCGCTCCACGCACAGCATTCGAGGTATTTCGGGCGCCCAGGCTATTTGGCCACGATCAAGGATGCTACCGAGAACGGAATCGTCCAGGCGGTCACAGACTTCAACTGGACCGTTTTTGCTCGGCGTGCGCAGTGGCTGGGAGGCTTTGATGTATCGCTAAAGCACAACAAATGGCAGTGGGTTACCGATGACCTGTTCACCTACACAAACTGGTATCCTGGCGAACCGAATGGCCCCACCACTGAACCAGCTCTTGAGATGCTGGCTGAAACCGGCGGCCTATGGAACGACATCCCGTACAATTACACAGGAGGAAACCGCGGATATGGCGTGTATGAGTATGAGCCTTCCCAGGTTACACTGCTCTCACTTACTGGACCGACAACCATCAATTCGCCCAGGGCAGTGAACTACACCGTGACCCTTGCCGCGCCCGCGCCTCCGGGCGGCGCCATCCTGTTCTTGCATTCGAGCATGCCTGCTATCGCGGCCGTTCTTCCGACGGCAATTACAATTCCAGGGGGCAGCAGCTCGCTGGTGGTGCCGCTTCTCATAGCCCAGACAGTCGCGCCAAACCAGGTTGGGTACGTTCGGGTCTACGGCAAGAACAAGAAGTCGCTCAATGTGACGGTTACTCCGTAGGGCAGGAGCGTATTCGGAGGGCATCTCAAAAAATAGGAGGCGGGGCCAAGTCGGCCCCGCCTCCCGCCGCTTGTCAGCCATATTGCCGACCCGTATGCTGTCACCTTGAGCTGAGCCTCAGCCCTACCGAGGCCACACTATGTCACCCTGAGCGCGGTTCAGCCGCACCGAACCGCAGTCGAAGGGTCCGGCTGTACCAGCACTGATACGCCCAGATGCTTCGTCTGCGCTTCCAAACGGCGGAAGCTCCGCTCAGCATGACAAGGTGTGCGGAGGGCATTGGCCTCGTCCCTTGCCGTTGCCCTTCTCCGCGTTCTCCGCGCCTCCGCGTGCAACTCCGTTTCCCGGTCCCCGGTCCCCCGTCCTCGGTCCTCCGTCGCAGTTGCCGTTGCCGTCCTACCCTTGCACAACTCCCACTTATGCCGTATCATGCCGATCATGGCTGAAGTCCCCTGCCAACGGCGCTGTAGGTCCACACGGGTTTGCCGAACCTGGGCAGCCAACCGGCGATGCGATCCTAGCAACTCAATCCAACAAGGATCACACGTCAAGAAAGGACAGTACAATGGTCGGATTAAGAAAGTGTGCTGCAGTTCTGGCGTTTGCGTTCATCGCAGCAGCCTCGATGTTGACTCCCATGGAGGCGTCGGCTCAATCCGGGTTCGATGTCCGGACCGGGCACTACTACGGTTCTTCGACAGTGCATGGTGACTGGCATGCAGTGTCGGTGGGAGTACGGAGTGAATTCCGCCTCGGTCGTCCAGGTTACTTGGCGACGATCAAGGACGCTGTAGAGAACACCATCGTACAGGCGGTGACGGATTACTTTTGGGGCGATAATCAGGATGCAAAGTGGCTGGGAGGCTACGATCTATCGCTTAAGCACAACAAGTGGCAGTGGATCACGGAGGACCTGTTCACCTACACGAACTGGGCTCCCGGAGAGCCGAACAATAGCCGCGGCAACGAACCCGTTCTTGAAATGCTCGGGTTATCCGGCGGCCGGTGGAATGACGTTCCGTACAATGACACATCTGGAGGTCGCGGATTTGGCGTGGTCGAGTGGTCGCCGTCCGAAGTGACCCTGCTCTCCATGACCGGACCGTCGATCATCAATTCGCCCAAATTGGTGAATTACACGGTTACGCTTGCGGCGACGGCACCTCGTGGCGGCGTCATCCTGTTCCTGCATTCGGACATTCCCGCGATTGCGGGAGTACTCCCGAAGGCTATCACAATCCCTGGCGGAAGCAGTTCGCTCGTAGTGCCGCTCGCCGTGGGACAAATAAGGGGAACGGACCAGGTCGGGTACATTCGTGTGTACGGCAAGAACAAGATGTCGCTCCCGGTGACGGTTACTCCGTAGGGTGAGCTCGATTCGGATAGTGTTGTAGAACTCGGAGGCGGGGCCGGCAGCGGCCCCGCCTCCCGCCGCTTGTCAGCCATAATGCCGACCCACACACTGTCACCCTGAGCGAAGCGGCAGCCGATGCCCTCACCCCAACCCTCTCCCGACCGCTCGTTCCTCGCTGGGAGAGGGAGTAATGCCGCGCAGTCGAAGGGTCCGGTCGTATTTCAACGGCAACGCGAATGTAGGGCTGGGGCCCCGTCCCCAGCCGTTGTTCTTGCCGTTGCCCTTCTCCGCGTACCCCGCGCCTCCGCGTGAGACTCCGTTTCCCGGTCCTCGGTCCTCGGTCCTCGGTCCTCCGTCGCCGTCCGCCGCCCCTTGCACAACTCGCACTTATGCCGTATAGTGACCATCATGGCTGTCGTCCCTGCCGACGGCGCAGTAGGGCTGAGAGGGCTTGCCGAACCGGGGCGGCCAAACAAGCGATGCGTTCCTGCCCAGCACCTAAATCCAACAAGGATCGCACGCCAAGAAAGGACAGTAGAATGGTCGGCTTAAGAAAGTGTGCTGCAATTCTGGCGTTTGCGTTCATCGCAGCAGCCTCGATGGTATCTCCCAAGGAGACGAATGCCCAAGTAATTGCGTTCGATGCACGAACTGGACACTATTATTATGGTCAGTTCTACATCGGAGTAACGTGGCTCGATGCTCGATGGTACGCAGTCAACCATAACTATCAGGTTCCCCCAGCGCACCTCGCAACAATTAAAGATTCGACCGAAAACGCTATCGTAAGCCGAATCGTCGACATCATGGCTGACTTTACAGGGTGCTGGGGAGCGTGGATTGGCGGGTATGACCTCTCCGATGCGCATAACCGATTTGAGTGGACAACCCCAGAACTGTTCACATACACCAATTGGGCTCCTGGAGAGCCCAACAACGCAGGTGGCAAGGAGGTCGTCATGGAGATGTCTGCCTACACGGGTGGCCTCTGGAACGATGTCCCGCTAGACGCGACCTTCGGCAACCGCGGCCCATGGGTAGAAGAGTATGAGCCTTCCCAGGTCACCCTTCTCTCCATGACCGGGCCGACGACAATCAACTCGCCCAAGACAGTGAACTACACCGTGACCCTTGCCGCGCCTGCGCCTCCGGGCGGCGCGATTCTGTTCATCCACTCGGACATTCCTGCGATTGCCGAGGCTCTGCCGCAGACGATCAAGATTCCAGCGGGCAGCACTTCGATGGTCCTTTCCCCTGTCGTAGCCCAGACGGTTGGCTTCAACCAGACCGGCTATGTTCGCGTGTACGGCAAGAACAAGAAGTCGCTCACGGTGACTGTTACTCCGTAGGGCGAGCTCGATTCGTATAGCGTCGCAGCACTCGGAGGCGGGGCTGGCAGTACACCGCTGGACGCGCCAATGTAGGGCAGGGCCTCCGCCCACTGCCGTAGGAGGTGCCGTTTGTTTGTTCAGGTGGACGACGTGGACATTGTGGACCGCGTACACAACCGCGTTCACTGCCTCCTCTCAAACCCGCTCGCCCTGAGCGCGGCACATGCTCTCCGTGCCACGCTCTAAGGGCTGCTCAGCGCTTCTGCATCCTGCCCACTTCCGCCGAGCCCCTTGCACAAAACCAAGAAGCACCGTATAATTATCATCACGGCTGTAGCACCCTACCCGTGGCCCTCCAACACGAGCTAGACCGCGAAAATGGGGCGGCCACTGCGCGATGCGGTCCTATTCTCTTAATCCAGCAAGGATTGCAAGCCAAGCAAGGATAGCACGATGATTGGACTAGGCAAGTATGCAGCAATTCTGTCGTTTGCGTTCATTGCAGCAGCGTTGACGATGCCTCCTAAGAAGGCGAATGCCCAGGGGTTCGACAGTCGAACGGGACACTACTATAATGTCCACGGATTCAGTGGGGAGTGGCATGCAGTGTCGCGGTATGCGCAGAGTCAGTTTGTATTTGGTCGCCCCGGTCACTTGGTGACGATCAAGGATTCTATTGAGAACAGTATCGTGCAGAATCTTGTGGATCACGACGGGAGCCTTTTTGGCGAGGGCGCGAAGTGGCTGGGGGGCTATGATCTCTCGATCAAGCAGAATAAGTGGCAGTGGATTACGAACGATCTGTTCACCTACACGAACTGGTCTCCTGGCGAGCCGAATGGCCCCAGCAGTGAAACGGTCCTAGAGATGCGCGCTTTTACGGGTGGCCAGTGGAATGACATCGCGCACAATACTCTTACCGGGGGCCGCGGAAAAGGTGTGATCGAATTTGAGCCCTCCCAGGTGACCGTGTTCTCCATGACCGGGCCGACGCTCATCAATTCGCCCAGGGCGGTCAATTACACGGTCACTTTGGCTGCGCCTTCTCCTCCAGGTGGCGCTATCCTATTCATGCATTCGAGCGCTCATGCGATAAGGAAGGAATTGCCAAATGCGATCTCGATCCCTGCGGGCAGCAGCTCCTTTGTAGTATCAATTGTCGTGGATCAGATCGTTGCACCAAACCAAGTCGGCTACGTACGGGTCTACGGCAAGAACAAGAAGTCGCTCACGGTGACGGTCACTCCGTAGGCTGGGCTCGACTCGGAGAGTATCGTAGAACTCGGAGGCGGGGCTGGGAGTACACCGCTGGACGCGCCAATGTAGGGCAGGGGCCCCGTCCCCTGCCGTTGCCCTTCTCCGTGTTCTCCGAACATCCGCGCGAGACTCCTTTCCCATCTCCCGTCCCACCCGCCCATCCTGAGCGCGGCTCAGCCGTATCGAGCCGCAGTCGAAGGACCGTCGCCGTTGCCGTCCGCCCCTTGCACAACTCCCACTTATACCGTATAGTGACCATCATGGCTGTCGTCCCTGCCGACGGCGCTGTAGGTCCACACGGGCTTGCCGACCCTGGGCAGCCAACCGGCGATGCGATCCTAGCTACTCAATTCAACAACGATCACACGTCAAGAAAGGACAGTACGATGGTCGGCTTAAGAAAGTATGCTGCAGTTCTGTCGTTTGCGTTCATCGCAGCAGCCTCGATGTTGTCTCCCAAGGAGGCGAATGCCCAGCCCATTCCCACTGCCTTCGATGCACGGACCGGGCACTATTATCTGGGCTTCGGAGGCTGGACATGGCTCGATGCGCGATATCGCGCAGGCACAGTAAGTTGGCTCGGCCGCCCAGGTCACCTCGCAAGCATTAAGGATTCGACCGAGAACGATATCGTAAGTAGCGTCGTCGACCAACTGTATGACATATACGGGTGCTTGGGAACGTGGATTGGCGGCTATGACCTCTCCGATGCGCATAATCGATTTGAGTGGACGACCCCAGAACTGTTCACCTATACCAATTGGGCTCCCGGAGAGCCCAACAACGCAGGTGGCAAGGAGGTCGCCCTAGAGATGTCTGCATACACGGGTGGCCTCTGGAACGATGTCCCGCAAGACGCGACAATCGGCAACCGCGGCCCATTTGTAGGTGAATTTGAGCCTTCCCAAGTTACGCTTCTCTCCATAACCGGACCGACGACCGTCAATTCGCCCAAAGCGGTCAACTACGTCGTGAAACTGGCTGCCCCGGCGCCACCAGGCGGCGCAATCCTGTTTATGCATTCGAACATTCCCGCTATCGCGGCGGTCCTGCCACGGTCCATCACGATTCCCGCCGGCAACACTACACTTAACGTGCCGCTCATCGTGGCACAGACAGTCGCGCCGAATCAGGTCGGCTACGTCCGCGTGTACGGCAAGAACAAGAAGTCGCTCACGGTGACTGTTACTCCGTAGGGCAGGATCGTATTCGGAGGGTGTCGCAGAACCCGGACGCGGGGCCGGCAGCGGTCCCGCCTCCGGTCGTTGCCGTATCGTTCGGTGGACGATGTGGACCGAATGGACATGGTGGACACGATCCTAATGTCCGAGTCCTGAATGATCCGCCTGGGCGGCATGCGGCCAAGCGTCTTGCGGACAGAACGTCAACGGCGCAGGACGGGGCCTGCACCCTACATTTGCGCGGCCCCCAACGTAGGGCTGGGGCCCCGTCCCCAGCCGGTGCCCTTGCCGTTTCCCTGCCATAGCCCTGCCGATGCCTTGCCGTTGCCCTATGCGTTGGAGGACGGAATTGGCGTCGTAGACTGTACGGGCATCTTTGGACCCAAATTGGCCTAGCAGAGCAGTCCTCCTCCGCAAACCCAAATCTGCCGCCTCGCGCAGGAAGCGGGCTCCTCATCCTCGAACCCTCACGGCACTTGCGCGCTGTGCAAGATGAACTCGGAGGATATCCCATTGCCCGCGCTTCTCGGCATCGACATAGGCACCAGCGGCACCAAGACCATCGTCATCGACCCATCGGGCCGCGTGCTCTCGCGCTCGCTGCGCGAATACCCACTCTCCTCTCCCAGGCCGCTCTGGAGCGAGCAGGACCCGGCAGACTGGTGGATGGCAGTGCGCGAGACCACCGCGGAGGCGCTTAGGTCCGCAGGTATCGAGGCGTCGGAGATTGCAGGAGTGGGGCTCTCGGGCCAGATGCACGGCGCGGTCTTCCTGGGCGAAGGCAACGAAGTGCTGCGCCCTGCCATTCTCTGGAACGACCAGCGGACCCAGGCCGAGTGCGACTGGATAACGCAAACGATTGGCCGCGACCGCGTCGTGGACCTCATCAGCAATCCGGTGCTGACCGGCTTCACCGCCGGCAAGATTGTGTGGCTGCGCAGCAATGAACCCGAAACCTTCTCGAAAGTGCGAAAGGTTCTGCTTCCGAAGGACTACATTCGGCTCTTGCTGACAGGCGAATATGCCACGGAAGTGTCGGACGCAAGCGGCACTGCCCTCTTCAACGTGCGCAAGCGAGAGTGGGCCGACGAGATGCTGGACGGCTGCGGCATTCCGCGCAACTGGATGCCGAAGAGCTACGAATCCTGCGAAGTGAGCGGGCGCATCACCGAGGCGGCTGCTCGGCTGACTGGCCTGGCGGCTGGCACGCCGGTGGTGGGAGGAGGAGGAGATCAGGCCGCTGGTGCGGTGGGCAACGGCATCGTACAAAGCGGAGTAGTCTCCAGCACGGTGGGAACCTCCGGCGTGGTCTTCGCCTTCAGCGAGTCGCCACTGGTGGACCCCGGCTTGCGGCTGCACACGTTCTGCCATGCCGTGCCGGACAAATGGCACCTGATGGGCGTGATGCTCTCGGCCGGTGGATCGCTGCAGTGGTATCGAGACACGTTCTGCCAACCCGAGCGCGTGGTCGCTTCGTACACAAATCGTGATCCATACGAGATTATCTGCGAGGAGGCCGCATTGGCTCCGGCAGGTTGCGAGGGACTAGTTTTTCTGCCTTACCTCACGGGCGAGCGAACCCCGTACCCGGATCCGCTCGCTCGAGGCGTCTTCTTCGGCATCACGCGCAGGCATCATCGCGGGCACTTCGCGCGCGCCGTCCTGGAGGGAGTGGCGTTCGGGCTGAAGGACAGCTTCGAGATAATGCGCGAGATGAAGCTGCCCATTTCGCAGGTTCGCGCCTCGGGCGGAGGCGCGAGGAGCCCGCTCTGGAGGCAGATTCAGGCCGACGTCACGGGGCATGAGCACGTGACAATCAACGTGGACGAGGGGCCTGCGCTGGGCGTGGCGCTCCTCGCCGGCGTGGGCGCGGGAATCTACCCCAGCGTGGAGGCTGCGTGCGGCGAAGTGATCGGGGTTGCAGGGCGCACTCCGGCGAGCAGCAATGCGACCGCAGCCTACGACGGCACTTATCAGGTCTTTCGACGGCTGTATGGGAAGCTGAAGGACGAATTCGCGGCTGTGGCGGGGCTGGTGGGGTAGGGCGAGGGCAAGGACCTTCTCGCGCGAAGACGCGAGGCCGCGAAGAAGGTCAACGGCTGCAACAGAGACTCCGAGACACGGAGAACGGCAAAGGCATTCTCGCGCAGAGACGCAGCGGCGCGGAGAAGGTCAGGTTCATAATGCGCGCGATACCCAACTCCGTTCGCCCTGAGCGCGGCTCAGCCGTATCGAGCCGCATTCGAAGGGTGCGCAGAGGAGTGTCAAACCTGTACTTGACTTTCCTCTGCGCACCTCTGCGGCCTCTGCGGTCAAGATCCAGCTGCAAACAGGGCGTATAGGACGGCGGGAGACAACAGATTGCAAGTAATCGAGGCCCAGGACGTAGTGAAGGAGTTTACTGGGGTGCGCGCGCTGGCCGGCGTGTCGTTCGAGGCCCATGCGGGGGAAGTTTTTGCCCTCGTGGGACCCAATGGAGCGGGCAAGACCACGCTGCTGCGCCTGCTGACGAACATCCTGAAGCCCGATTCGGGTCGCCTCTCCCTTTTCGGTTCGGAGGATATTGCCGCGGGACTCAGCCGCATCGGCTACATGCCCGAGGAGCGCGGGCTTTACAAGAACCTCTGCGCGCTCGAGACCGTGACCTACTTTGCGGAGCTGAAGGGAATGCGCAGGGCGGACGCTCGCCGAGCCGCCGCAGAGGCAATCGAGGCGGTGGGAATGGCCGGCCACGCGAAGCGCAAGCTCGAGGAGCTGTCGAAGGGGATGTCTCAGCGCATCCAGTTTGCCGCCACCATTGTTCACAAGCCGGACCTAGTCCTCATGGACGAGCCCTTCAGCGGTCTGGACCCCGTGAGCGGCCTGCACCTGCAGGAGCTGGTGGAGCGGATGCGCAGCGAGGGGCGAACGGTCCTGCTCTCCACGCACAACATGGAGCACGCCGAGCGGCTGTGCGACCGGCTGCTCATGCTCCACCGAGGCACCGTGCGCCTCTATGGGAGCCTGGCCGAGATCAAGCAGAGGTATGTGGACGGCTCCGTGCGCGTGACGCACCGGGGCATGCTGCCCGAGCTTCACGGAGCGGAGGCTGTGGCGGAGCGTGAGGGCTCCACAATAATTACGCTGCCCGCCGGGATGAGCTCGGGTGCGGCTGTGGCACGGCTGGTAGAGCTGGGCGCCGACCTCGTAGGCTTCGAGCCCGTGGAGCCATCGCTCGAGGAGATATTCGTGAAGGTGGCCGGCGCGGAGGGCGAGGCCGACCTGGTGGCGACTCGCGCAAACGCGGCGTAGGTCAAGGGCATTCTCGCGGGGAGACGCGGGGACGCAGAGGAAGGGCAAAGGAGCTTTACCACAGTGGACGTGGAGGCAATACTGTTCAGATAAGAACTCGGATCGCATCCTTCGACTGCGCCTCGATACGGCTGAGGCGCGCTCAGGACGAGCGGATTCGGCTAAGTGAACAGTATTAGGCGCGGAGGGACTCAGAGGAAGGGCAACGGCGGTGGCGTGTTTCTGTTTGCGCATTTGCTACACCAGGATCTGACCGAATCCCTATCGTTGCCTCACGAATAAACCTTACCGAGTGAGGCCGTCCAGAACTTCGCGCTCCTCGGGCGTCCAAGGGATGTCGGCTCGATCCACGCGATGTTCGCCCAAGAGCACGCGGGCAGTCACTTCGTCGCCCACCCAGACGTTGCAGAGCCTGTTCGGGCTGCCGAGGGCGACCGCAAGCGACGGAATGCGCGTGGGGTCGGCTCCAACCGCAAGAATCACAGGCTTTTGGGCCGCCACGATCTCCGCGATTCTTCGCAGGCCGAGCCCAACCACGCTGCGCGCCGCATACTCCACCGGTTCACCGCGCATGTTGAACCACCAGCCTCCAATGTTCCCAATACCACCTGCGCGCGATATCTCCTCCATGTCCTCGCGGGTGATCAGCTCGTTCTGCAGGGAGTCTTTGCGCGGCCCCCAGTCTGTCTGGTGGTGCGAAGCAATGGAACCCACCACGATATTGGTCTGCGTTTCGAGCGCGGCGAGCAGCGGCTTCACGAGAGGGAGATTCCGAACCACCTGCATGTCCGCCGCATCGACCACCGCCGGTATGGGCATGCAGGCATAGGCGCATCCGAACTGCCGAGCGATGTCGCGTACGATGTTGTTCGCATCGAACCGGTCCACTGCCGCCTGCCGCACTCCCTGTGCCGCCAGCACGATTCCCTTGCGGTTGAGGCCCGCATTCGGATGGAGGTAGTCCGCGACCTTGCGGGTGACGAACCCGTAGGTTACCGCAAGGCACGGCCGCTCGGGCTCGCCGAAGCGTCGGTCTAGCTGGCTCGCCGTCTCGCGCACCACGTCATCCATGATGACCTCGCGGACGTTGTCCGGCAGCGGAGCGCTCAGCATCTCGGATCGGCCATGCACCACCACGCAGTCCAGCAGGTTGAACCGCTCGCGCACCTGTGCCGCTAGGTTGCGCAGGCGCGCGCCCTCCGTGGTGCGAGAGGGAACCAGAGCGATGTGAATGAGGCCGCTTCGCCGAGCCGCCTCGCACATTGCTACGACCTTGGCCCGAGGGCGAATGCCGAGCTTCTCGCCGATAACCCTATGAGTTGCACGCTCGATGAAGTGAAGCTCCGCCACGCGGATGAGCTCGGCCTCAGGGTAGTCCTTGTGGTCGGTGGAGTAGGCCAACTTTTGCGCCTTTGGATGGAATTGAGTACAGTGGCATTTTACTCCGCGAGGTGCGAGACGGTCAATTGGAACTTGCGCGGGCGCTCGCCCGGAATTGATCGCGAACCCAACGATAGAGGCACGCGCAGAAGATGCCGTCCGCAAGGCCTACGAAAGCGGCGGGCCAGTAGAAGTAATGGTAGCCGGCGAACTGCAGTATGGGAACGAATACCAGCACAAACGCAGCGGAGGCAAACAGCCCGGGCTCCTCGCGCCTGTACTTCCAGAAGAGCCACACAGCTCCCAGCATGGTGAGCAACTGCGCGATCTGGTGAGTGGTGTTGCCATCGAAGAGTAGCGCCCAGGTGCCTCCTTCCCCGCCGAACTGCAGTGCTACGCAGGCAATGAGCAGAGCCGTAATCACGGTGATCCACGTTCGCCATCTCATCCGTGAGCCTAGCGCCGCAGTAGCTGCAATTCCGACCGCGGCCTCGATAGGTGCGAAGATGCCAGCCGACGCGAGGACGTATAACGAACCTGTCCAATAGCGGAGGCCTTTCGCCCAGGCCCAAGGTGCAAACATCGAGCCGCCCCATGCATTCGGAACCACGAGCTTTCTGAGAATCCAGAAGGCGGCCCCCACGCTGGCAACCAAAGCAAGCTCCCATGCGAGCCGCCGCCTCCGGTGCCAGGTCAGAGCCATCGCAAACACAACGGTTACGTATCCCATCTCCTTCGTACAGATCGCTGCGGCCATCAGCACGACCGCTGCGGCAAGAGCGCGACGTCTGGACCCGACCAAATATGAATCCAAGGCAAGCAGCGAGGCCAGGCCAAACGTGAGGCTCATCGTATCGTTTTGCGCGGGCCAGTAGTTCACGCAGTGCTGAGGCGCGAAGAACATCGACCCGGCAGGAGTGGCAAAATAATACGCGGCAACGAGTCCGGCGGCAACGCGGACGCGGGGCCAGTGCCGCAGGAGCGAGCACACCAGAAGAAACAGAAGCGCCGCATTCAAGCCGTGCAGAAGCAATGAGACACGGTTGTAGCTCTCGAAATCGCGGCCGAAGGCGTGGTACTCCACGAAGAACAGTGTGCTCGTGATGGGGCGATAGTAGCCCACGTCCGGCGAGTTCCACGGTCCGGCAAACCAGCCGGGTATATCTCGCCATGAGGCCTTCGCCGCCGCGAAGTAGAGATTCTCGATGTCTCCCGGCTGGCCAAGATGCCTGGTCACGTACCAGGATGGCAGCTCGACGAACCGCGCGGTGGCGGCGACGGCGAGCCATGCCGCGAAAACGCAGCCTGCCCCCAGCAAGAGCCGAGGGCAGCGGCGAGTCCACGCTTCGATGCGCAAGAGCATCGCGAGCGGCGTTACGAGAAGTTTCTTCCAGTTGGTTTGGTGTGGCAAATCTATGATTGAGGGCATGGCGACCTGGCAGCGTGAAAGAAGGCTTGATGGGTGGGAGTTCCCACCGCTATTCCACGGCTGCGCCACATCTCCTTTTGGGAAGCATTCCCATTTATGTGTGCCGCCAACATTAACGAGACCTTAATGCCCACATAACTCTTGCATAACATCCCCAAACCACAATCAAAGCGTAGTTAGATTTCGCAGGTTGCCGAGCCGGCGAGACGTCGCCGGCTCCGCACATCCGCTACGATTGGAGAAATGGGTTGAAGATTTCAAGTCGTAAGGGCTTTACGCTAATCGAGTTGCTTGTTGTTATAGCTATAATAGCTATCCTCGCCGCAATCCTGTTTCCGGTGTTTGCCCAGGCTAGGTCGAAGGCTCGTGGCATCTCGTGCCTCTCGAATGTCCGGCAGAGCGGTCTTGGGTACGCCATGTACGTTCAGGACTATGATGAAGTCTCGCCGTGTATGGGTTATGGCCGAGAGTGGTGGACGAATCTGATTCCGTACGTGAAGAGCCTCGATCTCTTCCTGTGCCCGGACCGCAATGATGGCCCCACTTCCAGCCGACCATTTGGCGTGGACCCGAGGTACTTCCTGCCGAAGCTCTCGGGCTACGGCTACAACTGGGGGCCCATCGGATGGCGTGGCGGCGGCCTCCTGGGCCGGCAGCAGCCGGATACAGGCCGTGGCGCAAGCACCTGGATTCCGGGCAAGTCACTGGCCGAGGTTCTGTTCCCAGCAGCCACGTTCGCGTTTGGCGACACCTACGACACCCCCCGACAGACGGTGGGCATGGGCTTCGCAGGAGACACCTGGACGGGCGTAGGCAACAAGTCGCTGAGGCACTCGGGCGGCATGTTCAACTTCGCCTTCGTGGACGGCCATGCCAAGTCCGTTAAGATGCGCGGCGGCTACATGGCCGGCGGATTCAGCGGCAGGCAGGTCATCGTCAGCAGCGCCGACCTCGGCGTAACGGCCTACTGTTCGGACCCAGATGCGATCATCTACAAGAATCCGGATGCAGGAGACAGCATGCCGGTACCGGACGCCACGGCCTGCGGCGCAATGCACG
This sequence comes from bacterium, assembly GCA_009885735.1. Taxonomy (GTDB): domain Bacteria; phylum Armatimonadota; class Chthonomonadetes; order Chthonomonadales; family CAJBBX01; genus VFKD01. Next base: position 7,803 of record VFKD01000536.1, on the reverse strand, counting down.
GTTGGGTTCTCGCGAACTCCCCGCCATGCACCGCCACCAGCGTTCCGGGCGACAACTGCCTGTTCTCAGACTAGTCCAGCCATTCCAGACTCGTTCAACTCGGCTCCAACCGGCTCGTCCGGTTGGAGCCGTATCATTTTCACGCAGGAGACAATAGTGCGAAGACTAACAAGACTGGTGGCCCTTCTGGTCGCGACTGGTGCGATATTGACGGCAATGGGGTGCAGCAAATCGGCACCGCCGGCCCCGAAAGAGACGCCCGAGATGGAGCAATCCCGACGGGACAAAGAAGACAAATAGGTCCAAGGGGCACGAGGCAGTGTCGAACACACATCTCATTGACCAAGTCCATTCGCCCTGAGTGCGATTCCGGTCATCGTGAGCCCTCGACAGCCCCACCACTCCGCTCGCCCTGAGCGCTCGACAGCCGTATCGTCGAGCAGTCGAAGGGTGCGGGTTACGTGAACCACAATGAAACGCGCAGCTGCATTGATGTTTGCCTACCACGCCGCCGCCGTGGCGGGCGGGACGCCCGCGCTCCGTAGGGTGTTGGTGGCATGCGCGTCTCGCGCATGGATTCTCGCGGGCGGGACGCCCGAGCCACGGCTAGATTAACGCAAATCGAGCCGTCTGCATCGAGATATTCTCTCTCTGCAGACGGCTCGATCTGTGCCTGCTTTGGGCCTACACCGACTTCTCGGTCTCCGAGACATACCGCAGCACATTCTCCGAGAACCCGTCGATCTTGGTCCACTGGCCATAGCCCACGCCATTCTGGTACGAAGCCACGTTGATCATGTAGCCTCTGGCGGCCGGCGCGCCCACTGGGTCTTGAGACTGCTCATCTGTAACCACAATGAGCCGATCGTAACCACGCTTGTTAACTGCACTGACGGCGTTGCCCAGCAAGGTTCCATTTGGAACCTGGGAACGCAGGATTGCATCCCTAAGGGCGAACCCTCGGCGAGGCGGCACCATCTTTACGTCATTCGAGAACGACCAGACCTCTACCTCGGAACAGAGTTCACGTGCGATAATGGCCAGCCCGCACGCTGCATCTACCCGCTTGAGGTCCGACTTGGCAGACAGCCGGTCGTCCATGGACGGCGAGATGTCTACCAGCACGACCGTCTTGCCTGCCAGCTTCGGCAGCTCCTGGGCACACTTCAGCATCGGCGCCTCAAGCATATCCTCAAGAGCTGGAACTGCCCGTGCCGCAGCGATGAACCGATGTGGCAGCACCCACCTCGTGTCGATTCGCCCCAGCGCTTCGGCCATCAGGTCTCGCGGCACTCCCGCCTCGGTCATGTTGCGTAGATTCCGCAGGAGCGCCAATGCGCCCAGCTTCCTCTCCGCAATCAGCCGCTCGAAAGTCTCCCGCTTGTCTGCTCCGCCCGAAAGCTGAACCTCCCACGTGTCGGGAGCCTCCAGCCTGCCGTCCACAAGGTTCCGGAAGAGCAGCTCGCCATCAGAGAGTTCTGGCTCGATTTCAGCCTTGCGCTCGACCCTGGTGAACCGCCGGCCATTTGCATCCGGAGGCTTGGCATGGCACAGGAACAGGGCGTCGCGCAGCTTCACCCGCCCGTCCCGGTTGTACTTTCCCAACGCATACTCGTCGAACTTGCCGAACGCAAGGGCGAGTCCCTTCTTGACCTGAGCCGAGACCGGCTGACGCCCGTCCTTCCAATAGATCGCAAGGAACTCCGCAAGCTCGTCGGCACGCTGAATGACGCGCGACAAGGTGGCCGCAACCAGCCGCCGATGCTCCACCGGTCCGCGAGCCATCTCGCGCACAAGCAGCAGCGGAACGTGCCGCAGCTTCATCTGCTCGCGAGCCTCTACCGCAATTGCAGCCACAGCCTCGGCAGGAACTTTTGGAACCAGCGCCTTTATCCGGTCTGCGATGGCCTCGCCGCTCTCGTAGAAGGTGTCCTCCCACAGCAGGCATGCCATCACGGCGCGCCGAAGCTCCGCGGCGAGGCTGGGTGCATGAGTCGCTCGTCCGCCCTCGTGGGTTCGAATTCGGCGTCGCAGAGTCGGCAAATTAATCTTAACCATCACTCACTCCTTTGTGATATGTCCGGGAACAGGGCGGCTGCGGCACGTTTGGCGCTCTACCCGTCTGAGCTAACTCAGCTCGAAGCTGAGTGCGGGACTCGAACCCGCGACCTCCCGATTAGTAGTCGAAGTAACCGCTGCCTACGCCACGGACAATTGCTGTATCGCCTTGGGGAGGGTGAAGCGCTAAGGAGAGGTTCAACAATCGTTGAGAGCAACGGGGAATCGAATGATGTGGAGGAAGCCGGCAGGGAACAAGGCGGCAACGGAACGTTGGTGCTCTGCCAACTGAGCTAACCCAGCCGATGCCGAGTGCGGGACTCGAACCCGCGGCCTCCCGAGTTTGATCGAAGTAACCGCTGCCTACGCCACTGCCGACAATTCGTAGTGTCCGGGAACATCTCGGCCGCGAGGGTTTTTCAGGTTTGACGAAGTACTCGCTGCCAACGCCACGGACATCCACTCTATCGGAACTTAAGGGACATTCGCTAATGAAGGCGGCCGACCGAATCTCAACAAGCAGGATCCCTACTGGCACATTGAATTGCGATTGACCTGCTAGCTATCGCTGGATCAATGAGGTCAGAGAGTGAAGCTCAGCGAGGACTTGTCGGATTTCGGCTTCATCGAGTGCGCTAAGGCGTCGGACGAACCGACTTGGATCGTGAGCTCGTGTCTGAAAGACCATCACGATGGACGGAGCGACCAAGCCGTTGCTTGTCGAGGGATCGATGCGAACGGTGCCTGGAAATCGGGCTGCTGCTGATCGGGACGTTACCAACGCTATTAATGTGAGTGGAGAGCCGGCCCCATAAACCTCATTTTGAAGGACCACTGCAGGTCGGGTCCCGCTCTGCTCACGACCGGTCGTGACAGGAAGATGCACCTGCCATACTTCACCTTGCTTCATTCGAACAGTTGTCGATCAGCCGATCGACTAGAATCATGTCTTCGTCTGACGCTCGCTCGAGTAGGTCGAATTCGTTCTGCAGCGACGCAGGTACCGGCGGAAAGTGCGCTTCCAAGGCACGAATGAGCAGCGTCTCGGTAGGCACCCCCGCCGCCCTAGCTACGCGGGCGGCAGACTTGGCTATTCTATCTGGAACCGTAACGTTAAGTGCCATGGCTATCCTCATGCTGATGACTGTCGTATTAGTATAGTGCATGGTTGCCGGTGTGTCAAAAGCGCATTCTGGGCTCACTTACACCGTGACTGATACGACCGATCGGTCTCATTGATCCTATAGGTCGCCGAGGTTAAGTCACCTCTCCAACAAGGAAGTTACGCATCAAAGGCCGAATCGCTAGGCATCACCTCACCGGCAAGGACAATTCTGCAATGCGCACTGCTATAGCCGCCGTCTGTGTGGCCCTTACTGCAATGCACCATGTGGCGGTTGCAGCCCCAAAGCCCATCGAAGTCAAAGTTCTCGTGCTGAACTTCGACCCGCGCATACCCAGCGAGGGCAATCGCAAGCTCCATGAGGTGGGCAACTGGCAGGACCCGCGCAAGCTGGCGGAAGGCTATGCAGCGGACGTTAGGTTCTCAAGCGGCGGCCTCATAAGATTCAAGATCGTCGAATGGCGTGAGATCGACGCCTTCCACGCTAAGGCGGACGGCTTCATGTATACGCCGGAAGAGTACATGAAGTGCTACAAGTCCGGCAAGGGCTGGCACCAGCCGGACGCGGTGGACTACCCCAGGACATTCAAGGACTTCGGGGTGCTTCCGCTGGTAGACAGCGGCAAGATTGACGAGGTGTGGATGTTCGGAGGGCCGTATTTCGGTTACTTCGAATCCGCCATGGCCGGTCCGGGCGCCTTCTACATCAACGGTGATGCGTTCGACAAGGTTCCGTCGAAGCGTCCGTTTGCTATCATGGGATTCAACTACGAGCGAGGCGTGGCCGAAATGCTCCACGACCTTTGCCATCGAACTGAGAGCACCATGACGCGGATATCCGGCGGATGGGAGGTCCACGAGCTAACCACGGCCTGGGCCCGATTTGCGGCGAACTTTGCCCAATCGAACGGCACTGCTGCGGTGGGCACATGCCACTGGCCACCAAACTCCGAGCGTGACTACGACTATTCGAATCCCCGCACAGTCCAAAGCACGGCGGACAACTACCTCACCTACCCAATTCTCACGGGAACTCTCGGTCCAGTGAACCGCGAGAGCTGGGGTGGACCAGACTACCATCGCAACTACATGAAGTGGTGGTTTGCTCGGCTGCCTCGCGCCAAGGGTGTCGGTCCCGACGGTAAGCTGAACAACTGGTGGGAGTATGTGTTCCGATTCACGGACTACGACGAAGTTGGCAAGCCAAGATCTTCCGCGAAAAAGAATCTCAAGAATCCCTCGCGTGAGCACGATCCCGACGTTGACTCGCACGGGTGATTGTGCTAGAGTACTGTGCTTCAGACTCGCCCATACAACATTGAGGCCGGATTACACGGTCATTGTCGAACGAAAGGGAGGCGCTTGAATGAATAGGCTTGCGTGCGCAATCGTCCTAGCCGGCACCGCAGGGGTTTGCGCCCTGTTTGCACCGGTCGCTCATGCAAAGGGACCCAGCGCTCGCGCTGGGCAGGGAGTACAGCTCTCGCTCATCACGCCGGATCCCAACAGCATTGGGGACAGGCTTTCCGTGGACGTCAGCTACCGTGGCGGAACGGTGGAGTCCGTGGAACTTTACCTGGACGGCGCCCTGGTGGCGAACCGCAAGCTGATGGGCAGCCAGACCCGAGGCGTTCTGTCATTCTCGGTGGATGCGATTCTGCTCGCGGAGGGCAGCCACAACCTCCTTCTGAAGGCGGTCACCTCGGACGGCAAGACCATACAGACCTCCGGCAAGGTGATGATCCCAGCCATCGATCTGAATGCTCCCGTCCGAATCTCCTACCCAGCGAACGGCCTGCAGGTGAGTGGCATAGTGCCCATACGCGTCCACATGGATTCGCAGATGCTGCGCCAGAAGCCGTATGTCACGTTCTTTGTGGACAAGGACTTTCAGGTTCTGCGGAACTATCCTCCGTACGAGTATATATGGGACACCACGAAGACGAATAACGGGTGGCATAGAGTTGAAGCGTGGACGCAAACCGCAGATTCCACGGCCGTTCTCAAGGCACGCCCGGTCAATGTGAGTGTGAACAACTCCGCCGGTAACACCCGCAAGAAGGACAAGATTGAGGACCTTCGCGGCGAGGTGGGCATCAATGTTCCTGTCGCGGTGCCAACCGTACCCACCAAGACCTTCCGCACGGTTGATCCCACTACAGCGGCCACGGGCATTCCCACTCTCAACCCCACGGTTGCCGGACGCACGCCCAGCGCACTCGCTGGACCGGCACGGCCCTCTGCAAATGGCGATCCGCTTCGCGCGGTTGAGCCCGGAGCTTTTGGCTACGGCGCTATCACGAACCCAGTCTCGCGACCGGGCATGGTGACCAAGGGCGACAGACGGATGATGGGCGCCGGTATGGCAAAGATGATGGGTGGCGCGGTGCTTCAGCCCCATTCTGGAACAGGACTCACCTCTCGGCCCACTGTCGGACTTCCGTCCATTCCCAAGGCGGACCTAATAACCTCGGTGATTAGCCCATCCAATGGCGGGGCCGGACTTGTGACGGTTCAGCCCGGAGACACGCTAACCTCCGTAAGCGAGAGAACCGGCATCAAGACTCAGGACCTGGCCAAGCTGAACAACATCCGACGCAGCGCTCGACTTCGACCTGGCACGTCGCTCATCGTTCCGAACGCCGGCTACTTCGATGTTGCGTTCGACGGCACGCAGATCGCGTTCGACGTTCGCCCCCGAGTTGAAAACGGTATGCAGCTGGCGCCGTTCCGCCAGATCTTCGAGCACAGCGGTGGTCGGCTCTACTGGTTTGGCGGCGAGGCACAGACAGTTCGCGCGGTCAACAGCACCAAGGAGATCCAGATTCGCATCGGCGAGCCGGACGCTCTGGTGAACAACAAGACCATCAGCCTCGATCGATCCGCCTACCTCGTGAAGGGCCGCACCATCGTTCCGCTCACGTTCATCCGAGATGCAATGGACGTGAAGGTGAACTTCGATGCAAAGAGCGGCAAGCTGATGATCCAGAGCAACCGCTAGACGCACTTGACGTTGGAGTCGCAGATTCATGGAGGGGCGAGGAGACTCGCCCCTCTTTGTCGTTTGTATTCGAACAGTTCCGATCTGTGCAGCGCGGACGAGGGGAGTCCGGAAGGATGTTTTCCGGATCTGGCGGGCAGCGCACAGTATCCCACAGGAACCGTGCCGAAGAAGCAGAATCGCTTCGGTGCCGCGCAGGGACAGTCCACCTGGTCACAGGTGAGAGTGCCGCCTGCAAGTGGAGACCACACAGCATGAACAACGACAACCTACTGGATAAACTAGGCCCGACAACCTTCGAGCGAATTCGCCGAACGAACGAGGCTGGAAGTGACTCCTGGTCGAGTCGCGACCTATCGGCAGCCCTCGGCTATGCGGACTACCGCAACTTCGAGCAAGTTCTCGTCAAGGCGAAGGCGGCCTGCTTCAACAGCGGTCAAACTCTCGAAGACCATTTCGGTGACTTCACCGATATGGTCGAAGTCGGAAGTGGCGCAAAGCGTGCCATTAACACCGTTCTTTTGTCTCGCTATGCTTGCTACCTCGTCATCCAGAACGCCGATCCCTCCAAGGAGATCGTTGCGCTCGGACAGACCTACTTTGCGATCCAGACAAGACGCCAGGAGCTGAGCGACCAGGAGACTGAAGACGAGCGCCGCCTAATGCTGCGGGTTGAGCTGAAGCTCCACAACCTAAAGCTCGCGGACGCCGCGAAAGACGCCGGAGTGATTGAACCACTTGACTACGCCATCTTCCAAAACCACGGTTACATGGGGCTCTACGGCGGCCTTGGGGCGAAGGACATCCACGCCAGGAAATCTCTTAAGAAGAGTCAGCACATCCTCGACCACATGGGCAGCACAGAGCTTGCAGCGAACCTGTTCCGCGCAACCCAGGCCGAGGAGAAGCTGCGCAGAGACCAGATTAGGGGGAAGTCGAAGGCCAATCAGACGCATCGCGAGGTGGGCGCCAAGGTGCGGGAGACCATTACGGAACTTGGCGGCACGATGCCGGAAAGCCTCCCCGTGGCCGACAGCATCAAGAAGCTAGACGAAAGGCGCAGGAAGGCCATCGACATGCCGACGCAGACCGAGTAGCACCCTGCGCGGCGCCAGTTCCCACCGCTCTGCAATACGTATAGGACGGTACCCGATTAGGATCCAGTCTTCGCCTCTACTTTCGCCGCGGGCTTCGACTCTGTAACCGCTGCCGGCTTCGACTCCGTCTTGGTCTCCGACTTGGTCTCGGACGTAGACTCAGGTTTGGTTTCGGACTTCGTCTCGGATGCGGTGTCGGAGCCGGCCTCGGCCTTGTCGGCCGCTGCGGGCTTAGGCTTCTTCGGGCCGCCGGGAGCATAGTCGTTCACATAGAACCCGCTGCCCTTAAATGAGATTCCCACTGGGTAGATGAGCTTGCGGAGCTTTCCGCCGCAGCCGTCGTGGACCGTCAGCGAATCCTCTGTGATCTTCTGTACTATCTCAAACTGCGTGCTGCACTCTAGGCATTCGTAACCGTATGTCGGCAATTCGAGTCCCCTTCGGGTTAACTTGATGTGGAAGTTTGAACTTTACTCTTTATTATAGCAAACAGCCGCAAGTCCACGACACACCTGGCAAGAGAG
>VFKD01000365.1 GCA_009885735.1 bacterium | reverse complement strand
GCGGCCTGTCATCGATGCGGGTCGGCATGGCAAGCAGCTCAAGCTTGCCTGCCAGCGCCGCGTGGTAGGTCTCCACCGAGGGCGTGGCGCTGCCCAGCATCAACACGGCACCGGTGCGGTGGGCTATCTCTGCGCTCACGTCCCGCGCATGGTATCGCGGCGACTTGTCCTGTTTGTACGACGACTCGTGCTCTTCGTCCATGATGATGAGGCCGGGGTTCGCGATTGGAGCGAAGATTGCCGAACGAGCGCCGACCGCAATCCTAGCGCGGCCCTCCTGAAGCCTACGCCACTCGTCGTGCCGCTCACCGTCAGAGAGGCGACTGTGGAGCACGGCCACCTCTCGGCCAAAGCGCCCCGCGAATATCTCTACCACCTGGCTGGTGAGGGCAATCTCGGGCACCAAGACGAGGGCGCCGCGATCCGCCTCCAGCGCCGCCCGAATTGCCTCCAAATAGACCTCGGTCTTGCCACTCGCCGTCACTCCAAAGAGCAGGGCAGCCCCTCCCGAACCCATGGCAGAAGAAGCCCAAGCGGCTGCTCGGGCCTGGTCCGCGGTCAGCGTGGGAGCGTGCGTTCGGGCTCCGGCGCCAGTGGCCGGAAGTCGGTCCTGCATGATCAACGTCTGTGCCACACGGCCCTGCGCGACTAGGGTCTTGAGCGCTCCGTCCGACGCTTCGGCGACCTCCAACACCTCGGATGCAACCGTCTGGGCCTCCTGACCAAGGCTGGACAGGACCGCAAGAATTCGCGCGCCGGCGGGAGAGATGCGGCCTTGGCCGGAATCCGATGCTAGCGAGATGACGCGGACCCGACGAGCAACGGTCTTCGCTCGCGAGACGTATCGTCTTTCGAGGATGAGTCCTTTGCGAAGCAGGGCGGCATAGGCCCCGCTGAACGCGGGCGCCTGAGTGTGAAACCTAAGAGCCTCGCGGTCCGCCACTCTCCCAAAGGCGAGGAGGGTGTAGAGAATCTGCGCTTGCGGCACCGAGTTACCTGCGCTCGCCGCATCAATGCGCGAGTTTGATGTTCGCACCTCGGTGATCACCTTCGCTCCAAGCAGCGCTGGCGCAAAACAGCGGACCGCATGCACAAGGTCGCACACCCAACGATCCGAGAGCCACTCGGCCAAGCGGAGGTGTTCCGGGGCAAGGGTTGGGGCATCCTCCACAATAGCAAGGATGTCCCTAAGCCTGCCGGAGAGCGGGTCTGAGGAGGGAATCGCACGACGAGAGAGGATGTAGCCTAGCTTCTCTTGGCCGCCGAACGGGACGTGAACGCAGACCCCTGGAACGGCAGCGTCGATGAGCCGCTCTGGGACGCGGTAGGTGTAGGTTGGCAGAAGGTCCGGCGCGTCGGCCTCGATGACGATGTCGGCCGCTTCAACCTGCTCCCATTCTTCCCAGAGGCCGCCTTGAGCTGAACCTGCGGACATGGGAGAGTGGGCCACTTGTGCCGCTCCAGGGTGCGAGATAGAAGTGTATTCGGCGAGCCGCCGCACGCCTCCTCCAAGCTGCGGCGGCAGGCAAACACCACTTGCCAAAGTACGGAATCACCTGTACAATCAGATTGGAACATTCACAATTCAGCCCTAGTCCAACGAAGTGCCACTCGAAAGGAGGATACGCAGATGGGAAAGGTCTTGCTGAAGGCTGTGATGACGGTCGGGGCGATTGCACTGTCGTGCATTACCGCCTCGGCAAACGACGTGCGACTCACATTCACGAACGCCACGAATGTAGCTACGAAGAACATAACAGTGCATGTAGGCGCCACGTCGATGAATGTGCCTATACCTCCCAAGGCAACCGCCACCGCAAAGCGAAACCTGGTTCGGAAGGCGCTTCGGACCAATGGGTTTACGACCACTGATGATGGAATTGTTGGAAAGTCCGTTACCGTAATGGGTCTTCCGCCAAGCACGCACGTCAAGGTGGTCACTGGAAAGACGGGTGAAAAAAAGGACCGCATAGTCACCGTAGCGCCGGACTCCGGCAAAATAGAGTTCTCTGGAGTCTTCTTGCCTACGACGTACTCTGGACTGCCTGCCGTCTTCACAGCGGGCATTGTAACCGATGTGGGCGTGTTGACGGTGAACGTGTCTGCCACCGAATTGAGTTTCCAGACGGAAGGACCCATCATCTGTCAGGCGCTCTTTCAGCGGCTTGCGCCCAACGCGCCTGCTTACGGCGCGCAAATTACCTATTCGGGAGACAGGCTCGAGGTCTACTTTGATCCTGCCTACACCGTAACGCAAGGCGGCATCATCTTTGGGACAAACTCAAAGAGCGCAGGGTGTTCTGGCGAGCTGATTCCGGAGCCCGAGGATAACCGTGCCGAACTCAAAGTCGCGCCTGTAACCAACCCTGGCGGGACATTCAATTCGCAATTCGCGGTGCAGCCGGTCTTCACATTCATTAATCTGCCTGGATTGGCTACCGCGAACCATAAGCGCAACGAGATACGAATTCAGGCCGCTCACACGAGCTATTCGCTCCTTGACTCCTGGACACAGCCGGACACGCTGGTAGTGCGGCGAATACCTCCGGGCGGCATGGTTTCGTTCTCCACCGGCTCCACGGGAGAAGAGCAGGACATGCTTTCGGGACCCCATGTGGGATTCGGAACAGTGCATTTCACAGGTCACTTTGACCTTCTACCCGCTCCGACCCCCACGATATTCACTGCGGGAATCGTGACGGATGTGGGAGTGCTAACCGCGAGCGTCAGCGCCTCGGAGTTGAGCTTCCAAACGGACGGGCCCATCATCTGTCAAGCTCTCTTCCAGCGGCTGCTGCCGCAGGCGCCGGCCTATGGAGCGAATATCAACTACGCCGGCGACCGACTCGAGGTCTACTTCGATCCCGCCTACACGGTTACTCAAGGCGGAGTGATATTCGGCACGTCGTCGCTTAGCCCAGGCTGCAAGGGTACCGTCGGCTTTCCACCCTAACGAAGTCGTTAGGCGTGACAGCAGGTTGCTCTTGAGAGCGTAACAGTCTGTCCAGCCGTCATTCCCGCATGTCGTTAGCGGGAACCCAGGCTCGCCCTCGTGGATTCCTGCGTTCGCGGGAATGACGGCATAGTGTGGACACATGGATGAATAGGTCGGATTAGGTGTAGCAGCAGGTTCTCCGGAGGCGGTGCATACCTCGTGCGCCGCCTCCGAAACTCGAGTCCATTGCGTCCCTTGTGTCCCTTCCGTCCCTCTCACCCGATTTGACAAACCGCTCCCAGGGCCGGATAATAGCTCCGCGGCCCATGCGCCGCCTTAAGGAGCCGCATTTTGCCGACACAGAGAGTGGGTTTGATCGCGAATAGCTCCAAGTGGGAGGCGCTTAGCTTTGCCCAGGAGGTTCTCGCTTGGCTCTCGGACCGCGGCCTGGATGCAAGACTGGATGCGGACAGCGCCAAAGTTATAGGCCGAGACGATATCTCGGCGGATTCGGCGGCTCTCGCCGAGTGCGACCTTCTCATCACGCTGGGCGGAGACGGCACCATTCTCGCCGCTGCCCAGATTGCCGGACCCGCCGGAGTGCCAATCCTTGGGGTACACATGGGTCACTTCGGGTTCATCGCAGAGGCTCATCCAAGCGAGCTTCCCACCGCTCTCGACACCGTTCTGGAGGGGCGAGTAGACATCCGAGAGCGCCTGATGGTGGCCTGCGAGGTGGACCGAGGCGGCGAGGTTGTTCACACGGCGATGGGCCTCAATGACATCGTCATCAACAAGGGCGCGCTCGCGAGAGTGCTGAGCCTGCGAACGACCATCGACAGCCAGGAGATGGTGGTGTATCCTGCTGATGGAGTGATTATCGCCACTCCTACCGGTTCCACGGGCTATTCGCTCTCGGCAGGCGGCCCGCTGGTTGAGCCCACTGTGCGGGCGCTCATCATCGCGCCGATCTGCCCCCACACGCTGGCCGCTCGGCCAATGTTGGTTCCCGCAGATGCGAGCATCTCGGTCCATATTGAGAGCGACGGCGGAGAGGCGATCCTCTCGGCGGACAGCACCCAGCTCTTCCGTATTCTGCAGGGCGACACGGTGCGGGTGAACCGCGCGGCCTACACTGCGAAGCTTGTATCGCTGCATGCGGGCTCGTTCTATCGCAAGGTGCGCAGGCGGCTCGTCTGGGGCGAGCGCATCAACGCCTAATCACCGTTCGATTCGAACGCACATCCGCGCATCTCAGTCTGGCATTTCTGCTCAGCCTGAGCCTGCCACAGCCCAATGTGTCCGCTCACCCAGAGCGAGGAACAGCTCCCCAATTCCGCTCACCCTGAGCCTGCCACAGCCCAATGTGCCCGCTCACCTGAGTGAG
>VFKD01000416.1 GCA_009885735.1 bacterium | reverse complement strand
TGACCGATGGATTTTAGGCGTGGAAGCGGACCTGTCCGTCCTTGACATAGAAGAGAGTGCGCTTGAGCCAGAAGACGGGTCGGAGAAAGCCACAGCAGATTTGGACACCCTTTCCTCCCTCCGAGGTCGTGCGGGTTTCGCAATGGATAATTTGCTCATCTATGGAACGGGTGGGATTGCCTACATCACAGGCGACTATTCAGTGGAAGATGATGGAGATAACGGCTCAACTTCACTAGATCAAATTGGTCTAGCAGTTGGAGGCGGGGCTGAGTGGGGATTGTCTGAAAGAATAAGTTTGAGGGCTGAGGGCCTATATTACGCCTTCAACGATAAGATAGACACAAGCAACCTTACTGGTGATTCTGATCCTGGCGATTTTATCGAACTGGAGGATATCTTTGTTTTTAGGGCCGGGGTCTCTCTTCATTTCTGAAGTATATTGCCATGAAAAATGGTAATTGCTCACCCCCTTGAAAGGTGCGGCGAGTTGACTCAGGTTTGATGAGATGGGTGGCGCGCGGCCTGCGAATCTGAATCAAGGTGCGGGTGGTTGGCCCGCCTGAACTTTTCTCTCTGTCGAGCGCGGAAAAAGACGCGCTGATCCTGACGCTGATGGCGCGAGTGGAAGCGTTGATAGCGCGGGTCGATGGGTTGACCGCCGAGAACGCGGCGCTGATGGCCGAGAACACGGCACTGCGGGAGAAGCTGAAGCTTCCGCCTCCGAAGACGCCGAACAATTCCAGCACGCCACCCAGCCAAGGGCTCAAGGCATCGAGCGAAGCTGCGAGCAAGCCGAAAGGCAAGCCGCACCCCGGCGCGCACCGTGTGCTGCATCCCGACCCGACGACGAGGATCGAGGCGACGGCGACGCACTGCGGTCATTGCGGGACAGACGTATCGGGTCGGGCGCAGATCGCGTGCGAGGCCTACGATCATATCGAGATCCCATCGATCAGGCCCGACGTGACGCGGATTACGCTCTTCGGCGGAACCTGCCCGTGTTGCGCCGGAAAGTTCAAGGCTCCGGCACCGGAAGGATTTCCTCAAGGATCGCCGTTCGGGCCGAACCTGCGCGCGCTGGTCATCTATCTGCGCTTCACCCAGGGCATCGCTTTCGAGCGGCTGGCGCGGCTGGTCTCCGACCTCCTCGGCCTCGACATCAGCGAAGGCGCCCTCGTCAACATCCTCAACGCGGCTGGTGACGCCTTCTCGCGGCAGACAAGCCTCATC
>VFKD01000123.1 GCA_009885735.1 bacterium | reverse complement strand
GATGGGCTTTTGGTGGGTCCTTTTACGACCCCGTGGCAAAGAAGATCACCGCGAACGACCCGAGAGTGCTCGCAGCGCTCGAATGGATGGTGAGCTACGCCAAGAAGTTTGACGTGACCAAGGTGGTGAGCCTTCGTCAGGGCTTTGGTACGGCACAGCTCGACCCGTTCTACATCGGGCAGATGTCGATGCGCACGATGCACGTCGGCTCGGTGGACGACGCCAAGCGCTACGCGCCGGACCTGGATTACGGGCTCGCGTTCATTCCCTCGCCGCCGGGAGGCGAGCCGCACTCCTCGTGGGTGGGAGGCTGGTGCATCTCGCTGCCCACGGGCTCGAAGCACCCGGACGAGGGCTGGGAGCTGATTCGGTGGCTCACGGCAGACAAGAGGGGCACCGAGGTGGTGGGAGTAGAGATGGGGCTGCTGCCGGGCCTGAAGGCGTCGCCGGCGTTCAAGGCGCTCAGCAAAGTGCGAGGTCTCGATCAGTTTGTAACAATCCTGAAGGAGACCCAGCACCAGCGGCCCGTAATGCCGGTTCAGGCATACTACATGGGAGCGCTGCAAAGAGCAGTGGACGCCGCCATCTATGGCAAGAAAACCCCAAAGAAGGCTCTGGACGATGCCACGGCAGAAACCCAGGCCGAGCTCGATGTGGTGCTGCGCGGAGGGTAGTCCCACCGGCGCGGGTTCGGGATGGAGTCCACGCAGGTGGACTTCGCATGTACAGCCGCGGACTTTAGTCCGTAGGTCGTAGTAGTAGGCGGGACGTAGGCGGCACGGGTTAAAACCCGGCCCTGTGTTTGCGAAACCCGCCTTCGCGGGTTCGGGATGGAGTCCACGCAGGTGGACTTGGCAGACACAGCCGCGGACTTTAGTCCGTAGGTCGTGCGAGCGGGGTCGCATTCGGCACGGGTTGAAACCCGGCCCTGTAGTTGCGAAACCCGCCTTCGCGGGTTTGAGATGGAGTCCACGCAGGTGGACTTGGCAGACACAGCCGCGGACTTTAGTCCGTGGGTCGCACGAGCGGGTTCGTATTCGGCACGGGTTGAAACCCGGCCCTGTGTTTGCGAAACCCGCCTTCGCGGGTTCAATACAGACCTTAAGGAAGAACGAAATGGGCCACCTCGCTCACATTGTGTATAAGCCCCTCGATACTACGTCTGCAGGCGACGGCTATCTGCGCGTCCCGCTGGAGACCGCAAAGCTCGTTGCCGGACACGGCATCGAGGGCGACGCGAAGGGAGGGGCGAACAGCCGCCACGTGAACATCATGTCCGCGAACGCTTTAGCCGGTCTGGCGGACGAGGGCTTCCTAACGCAACCGGGCCAGATGGGTGAACAGCTGATCGTGGACGGGCTCGATGTGAACGCACTGCCTGTGGGAAGCCGCCTCCGAATAGGTGAGGAGGCCGTCATTGAGCTAACGGAGCCGCGAACAGGATGCGCAGTATTCGAGAAGCATCAAGAGAAGCAGCGCCAAGATGCCGCTGGTCGGCTTGGGATGATGGCGAGTGTGGTACTTGGGGGAGCAATCTCGGTAGGCGACGGCGTTTGCGTCGTGGATGCGGAGGCCGATTGAGTCTCAACCGAATTGCGAGGTTTTCTTGGTGGATTGAACGGCGATCTCACGTTGCGCGGGTGCGTAGGGCGCGGCGCTTGCCCCACCCCAAAAATGGCTCTGCACACCCCTTGACACCTGCACCAAGCCGTCGTATACTAGCCTCGTAGCATCGTTGCCACGGTTGTCCAGTCTGCCTTCTGCAAGGAGCTGACGGATGCAAAGCCGACGTGGTCGTTTTCTGAGACTGATGTGGGGCGATAGTCTCAACTGAGACCATTGCTGTGGCTGCCTCGTTCGTAGCCACTAGTCGCGCTCAATATCCCCCTCCGGCGCATACCCACAACTGGGTTGTAGACGCACCCGTCCCGGGGCATACCTGCACCTTTACGCAAGGAAGTTACTATCCACGCTTGCTTGACCTTCGTGGGCTAACCCTATGGCACGGCAGCTCCCCTGATGTTGACCGCTGCACAAACAACATCGGCTGCTCGTTCGCCGTGACCGGCAACTTCGCCTTTAACTCCCTCACGATCACTGCCTGGTCGGACGGAGGCGCAGGCGGTACGTTCGGCAAGCTCGTCGGAGGGGCGTTGGTTGCATGCGGCCCAAACGAGGTCACGACCTACCGAACCGGCACGACCCCTCAGGTTGTCACCATCACCGCCACGATAGATGACATACCAACGTCAGCCATTGACCCAGTGTCCGGCGCGGCTGTTACAACCGCGAACGACCCGACGGTCAACAGCGACCCAATGAAGTTCACCAATGTCGACTTCACCATTGACGGGCCTGGCGCTTCCTGGCGGCCGAAGGGCGGAGTCGACAAGAACATCGCGGCGTGCACCATCCAGATTCGTCCGCTGATGGACCACCAGAACCCGCCCGTGTCGATGGCAAGCAATGTTGAAATCAGGATTCCAGTGGGCCCGTTGACGATGTCGGAACAACCCGGCATTTGTGGCAACCGAACGGAGGCGGGGCTGCCCACTACAAAGGACTTCTGGATGTATGGCCCGCAGGCGGATTGGAACATTGCCCCCAATGGCAATGACTACGCCATTACCGCCGGCCAGCACACCGACCTTGTCATTAATGTAACTAGTCTCGACTATGGCGGCTGGTGCGTCGTGAATGCGAACGGACTTGGCGGCAATCTGAGTGGAAGCGCCAGAAACAAGGCCGT
>VFKD01000089.1 GCA_009885735.1 bacterium | reverse complement strand
TGTTCGTCTGCGAGAACAATCTCTACGCCACGGCAACACCGCTTGAGACAGCCACGAAGAACCAGGATATTGCATCTCGGGCGAGCGCCTATGCCATGCCGGGCGAAGCAGTGGATGGGCAGGACGTGCTGGCGGTTAGGGCGGCGGCGGAACGCGCCATCGTGCGGGCCAAAGCAGGCGACGGACCGACGCTTCTAGAGTGCAAGACCTATCGCTATGTCGGCCATCACGAGGGAGATCCAGTGGTAGGTACCTATCGCACCCAGGACGAATTGGACTCCTGGAGGAAGCGATGCCCAATTCTGCTCTTCGAGAAACGCTTGCTTGAGAGTGCGGTCTGCAGGCAGGATGAGCTGGACGCGGTGGTCTCCGAGGTCGAGGCGATTGTGGAGGAATCCGTGGAGTTTGCACGGGAGAGCGCATGGCCGGACCCGGAGACCGTGGGCGAGCATGTCTTTTGTGAGGCGACATCGTGAAACAGATATCGAACCTGGAAGCTGTTCGCGACGCGATTGCAATGGAGATGCGCGCGAATCCCGACATCATCCTGCTCGGCGAGGGAACGGGAGAGCGAGGCGGCAGCTTTGCGCATACCAAGAATCTCTATCAGGAGTTCGGCGCAAAGCGACTCATCGACACGCCCATTGCTGAACTAGGATTCACGGGTTTGGCAGTCGGCGCGGCCGCAACCGGACTTCACCCTATTGTGGACCTCATGTTCGTCGATTTCGCCGCTGAGTGCATGAGCCAAATCGTGAATCAAGCCTCGAAACTCCACTACGTGTCGAATGGGCAGAGCTGCGTTCCGATGTTGGTTCGGGCCGCCATGGGAACCATCAAAGGCGCGGCCGCGCACCACTCGAGCTGCCTCTACCCGTGGTTTATGCACATTCCGGGGCTCAAGGTGGTCACCTATTCGAATCCGGTTGATGGCTATGGCCTGATGCGCTCGGCACTGCGCGAGCCAAACCCGGTTATATTCCTGGACCACAAGACTCTCTACTCCGTAAAGGGCGACGCGCCGGACGAGGAGACGGTTATTCCTTTTGGAAAGGCTCGTGTGTACAAGGAGGGCACGGATCTCACGGTCGTTGCGGTCGCCTTAATGGCACAGCGTGTGCTGGAAGCAGTGAAGCAGACGCCGGACATTTCAGTGGAAGTAATCGACCCGCGCACCCTCGTTCCTCTGGACCTGGAGACCATCTTTGCCAGTGTCCGCAAGACTGGCCGGCTTCTCATCGTGGACGAGGCTTATCCGGTTTGCTCGTTCGCCTCGGAGGTTGCGGCGCAGGTGGCGTCTGAGTGCCTCTATGACCTTGATGCGCCGGTTCGGCGCATCAACCCGAAGGCCATCACGCATCCGTTTAGTCCTCCTCTTGAGCAGGCGATGATTCCCCAGGTACCGCAGATCGCCCAGGCCATTCGCGATCTGATGGAGGAGTAGGGGATGATCGTTGATGTGGAGGTTCCGAACCAGGGGCTCACGATCACCGAGGCCACGCTTTTGCTGTGGCTCAAGCAGCCTGGGGATGCGGTGGTTAAGGGCGACATTCTCTTCGAAATCGAGACGGACAAGGCCACCCAGGAGATTGAGTCTCCGATTTCCGGCACTCTTCTGCAGGTGCTGGCGCAAGCGGGAGACGTGGTTCCGCTCGGGCAGATCGTGGCGAAGATTGGCACCGAGGCGGGGGATGAGGTGGGGGCTGGCGAGGCAAGGGACGACTCAAGGGACGAAAGCGACATCAGGAACGCTAGGGACAGAGGGGAGAGCGCAGCTCCGAATGTTGTCGTAGAGCAGGCGAAAGACATCGAAGGTGGCCGCCGAATGGTTTCGCCTCGGGCTAGGAGGGCTGCAAGACGGTTAGGAGTTGACCTGACCAGCGTGCAGCCGACGGGCGCGCACGGCCGTCACGTCCGGGAAAGGGACGTTCTGCTTGCGGCAGAGGAGAATGCCGGCGCGTCAGCGGCCCGAGTATCGGGGCGGTATCGCGCAAAGACCGCGGAGCAGACCGCGCTTAGCTTTCGTGACACGCCGCACTTCTACCTCACTCGCGAGGTTCGTGCTGATAGGCTGGCGGCGTTGCGCGCGGACATGGTGCGGGACACGGAAGCTGAGACCGGAGTTCGCATATCGATCACCGATTTTCTGCTAAAGGCGCTTGCGCTTGCGCTGAGGGCATTTCCTTCGGTCAATTCCCAGCGGCGAAATGACACGGTGGCGCTGCTATCCGCGGTGAACATTGGACTTGCGGTAGATACGGCAGAGGGCCTTGCCGCGCCGATCTTGCAAAGTGTCGACACGCAGTCGCTAACGGCTATTGCACGAGCGCGAATTGAGGCAGCTCGTCGCGCTGCCGAGGGGACGCTGAGGAACTCGGACATTGTGGGCGGCAGCTTCACCCTCACGAACCTCGGCCCACTTGGAGTGGACCAGTTCGATGCAATCATCGTTCCGCCGCAAAGCGGAATACTGGCAGCCGGCGCCATCAAAATGCGACCCCATGTGATCGACGGCGAGGTGAGGGCGTGCAATACGCTGTTCTTAACGCTTGCCATGGACCACCGAGTGGTGGACGGCGCGGAGGCGGCGAGATTTCTCGACTTCCTGGCCAATCTCATCGAGAAGCCGACACTTCTCTGTTCTCAGTAGCGCCGGCATGGGAGACACCAAATTGACGGAGAAGAAGCTGATAGACATTGCGCCGGTTCCTGGAGTCGAAAGCCATGTCGGGCTGCTGTTAGCTAGCCTGGAGCGCGGGACGAAAGAGTGGATGGGTGAACTGGGCAAGGTTGGTCCCGAGAGAATAGTGTGGCAGCCCTTCGAAGGTGGTCACAGCATAGGCGCGCTGATACTGCATAATGCGGATGTAGAGGCGTTCTGGCTGCACGATGTTGCTGCGCACCAGCCGTTGAGCGCCGAAGAGGCGGCTGCGTTGATGGGAGAGCAGACCAACCAGTACGGCGTATCGTGGCCCACTCCGCCGAAGAAACCGCTCTCTTGGTACGTCGAACGAATGCAGTCAGTTCGCTCCCGCACGCTCGATCTGATTGTGCCGATGACGGATCCCGCTGCCGAGCACATGCACGGCGATACATTCTTTACTCTACGTTGGCTGCTTCACCACGTTATCACGCACGAGGCGTATCACGGCGGTCAGGCCGTGCTGCTGAAGCTAATGCAGGCCAAGGGAAGCAGGGCCGAGTAGCTACCTTCCCTTAGGCCCAGGCCTCCCAGGCCGCGCGAACTGCGTCCCCGAAACCGCTGGAGGCGCCGCGTTCGGGTCTGTCGGCGGTGGAACCTTCATGTTCGTGGGCAGGTCCTTCGTGGTCTGAACCTGCTCGTCCTTTGGTGATGGTCTCAGAGCGAATTGCCATACAGCCAGGGCGAGGGCTGCGGCGACCACCGCTATTGCAATCGGAATCGGTATTCGACCACTCTTCATGTAGCCTTGTCCTTGGTGTGTAGAAGTATAGGGCAGAGGGCGTTGATGCCCTCCGCCCCTAACGACGGATTCGTCTCGACTTTACTCGAGGTCCCACACATAGACGCTCTTATCGATGACGCGGCTGAACTGAGGTGTGGCCACGTTGTATTCCACTCCGCGGAAGAGATCCAGCGGCCGCGTCCCTTTGACATGACCATCCGCCCAAACTACATTGAACTTACCCAGGTGGCGTGGGTAGGATCCCCCATACCGCTGCCAACTGCAGCCATGGCTCTCGTCGAAGAACCAGCCATAGAAATAGAGGGTGGTGTTCGAGTAGTTGAAGCCCGTGGCATCAAGGATCGCAGGAGCGTCCTCGGAGTACCAGCCCCCTAGAGTTGGCCGACAGCCTGGCGGGGACCCCTCTGCCCAATACGTGGTGTCGCTGGTGGCTGCAACGGTGGCAGCCGGACTGCCAACTGCCGCCATCGGTACTCCGATATACTGTCCCGCGGCATTGCCGGGCGAGAGGAAGGCGTAGTTGAGGCCGAAGTTCGACTGGTAGCCGCGCATCACGTCCATTTGCTGCGATGTGGGAGGGCTGCTGCAAAACCAGCAGTTCGACTTATACTGATTGTCGTTTGCTCCTCCGTCCGATGGGCACTTGAAGAGGTTCCAGTTCTTAACATAAGGCTGAATCATCTGGGGCCAGGTAGTGTCCGCCGCGAAGGGCGATACGCTCTCGAGCATCGGGTAGGTCTCGTCGTAGTCTTGCGTGTACATCATCAATCCCAGGCCAACCTGCTTCGAGTTCGACAGACAAGAGGTGCCGCGAGCCTGCTCACGCGCCTGTGCAAAGACAGGAAACAGAATAGCTGCCAATATAGCAATAATGGCAATAACAACTAGCAACTCAATCAACGTAAAGGCGGACGCCGCTTGGCGCCGCGTGAAGCGACTGCGATTCTTCATTTCTGCTCTCTCCTCTGTAGGGTATACGCCGGCCGATGCGTACTGCTGAGATAGACTCGTCTTACCGCTTGAGCGTTACCGAAAAGCCGAATTGTCAACACTTGGAAGCTGCGGGAGGTAGATTCTGCCTCTCCGCGTGATGGGGAGGTATGCTCCCGTGTAGCGATTAGGTCTCCCAAGGTCGTGAGTATCATGCCTCACATAGTTGTAGGCAAGGCTCCATCGAGACGAGTCTGATTGGTTAGGTCCCGACTTGTGAACGAGCCGGACAAGGAAGATGAGTGCGTCTCCCGGATGAAACTGAAATGAGATTCCTTGCGGTTCATAGAACTCCTTGTGCTCGACCTCCTTCGCCCTGCTGGTCACCGTCTCGCAGGGAAGGAGATGAGGCAGCGGGCCCAGCTTGTGGGATCCTGGAACCACCCAAGTCGCGCCCGTCTCGCCATCCATCTCGTCCAGGAACAGGATGACCGTCACATGGCGGTCGTTGCTTTGCGGGTCCGAGTATTCAGAGTCTTGGTGCCAGTCGCGAAAATTGGAAGGGAAGTTCGGGAGCTTCGAGATACTGCTGGTTTGGTAGAGGTTGATGTCCGGACCAATCAATGAATCCACGGCCATCGCTACGGTCGGGTGGTAAGCCAGGTCCCAGAACGCATCGTCGAAAAGCTGCAGATCAAACGCGGCCCAGGCTGCGCGAGGGTTGTCGGCAGGAGCCGGCCGCATATCCGTGGCAGCGATGCGGTTGGAGTACGGGTGGTCCTCCGGCGTCCGCAGCACGCGCCCCAGCGCTTCGCGATACTGTCGAACCTCCGAAGGCGCGAGCGCGCCGCGAAGAACGTGGTATCCGTTCTCTTCAAATGCGGCCTTCTCGGAAAGGCTGATGAGTTGTTGCTCGGCGGCAAGCACAGCCATATGCAGGATAGCTCCGGATACGTTCGAAGACGCCAGTGCGTTGGTACAGCTTCACACATGAGATGTGAAGCGCCAATCACAAAAAGATCCTCATTAACCACTGGGACCACTATAAGGCAAGTAGCGATACTGTACAATGGCCCAGAATCACTCTTTGTGGTATATTTTCACCATGAACGAGCAGGCAATCGAGTTTAACATCCCGCTCCAGCATCGTCCGGAAGTGTTGTGGATTGCCGAGGGCCGCCACGGCCCAAACGATACCAGGACCTATCGATTCGAGAGCCTCTGGATCATCCACCTCTATACATACACTGGGACCCTGGTGCTGGACGGCGTGGAGCTCCAAATACGGCCTGGTTTCGCCGGCATCATGCCGCCGGGCGCAACGTCCATGACGCACTTTCCGGAGCGTTCCAGGCATCTCTTTGCGCACTTCGCGCTGCCTTCCAGCGCCGAGCATGCGGCCCGCCTTCCCGCAATGCAGGACCTTGGTCCGGCATTCCCTAGCCTAGTTGACGACTTTGAGCGCGCGATTGCCTACTATGAGACGAACCCTCTTCGCGCGGAGGTAAAGCTCTGGAACATTCTCTGGCAGTTGGCAGATAGGGACGTGGGAGCGCCGAGGTTCGTTCCGAGCCGCCATCCGGCTTTGGAGCACGCGATGGACCTGATAGTACACAGGCTGGGGGAGCCGATCTGCGTAGGCGACCTTGCGGCGGAGGTAAGCCTGTCTCACAACCATCTCATCCGGCTGTTTCGCGAGGCAACCGGCGCAAGTGTGGTGGAGCACATTCGCCGCCTGCGCGTCGAGAAGGCCAGATATCTTCTGGTTCACTCGAGCCTGCCAATCAAGGCAGTTGCAGCGGAGGTGGGGCTCCCCGACCTGCACCACTTCAACAAGACCATTCGCCGCGCCCTGGGTGAGAGTCCCAGGCGCGTGCGGTCGGGAGCTGTGCAAGACGGGTCCGTTGCCGTGGCACGGGCGTCCCGCCCGTGAGCATCCATGCGCGAGACGCGCATGCCACGAGTGTCCCCGTCGGAGCGCGGGCGTCCCGCCCGCCACGGCTGTGCGAATACCGATCCGTTCTGGATAGAGATGGCCTTGCTCGTGAACTTGGCTCATGGCATGGCCGTACCGCCAGTGAGCGTCCATGCGCGAGACGCGCATGCCACGAGTGTCCCCCTCCGGAGCGCGGGCGTCCCGCCCGCCATGGCCGCGTGATTATCCATCGCGCTTGGATTGGGATGGCCTCGCCCGTGAACTCAGTTCGTGGCACGGGCGTCTCGCCCGTGAGCGTCCATGCGCGAGACGCGCATGCCACGATGGGTGTGGTGTCGACGGGGTGGTCAGTCCGCGCCCTTGGTTGGAGCTCGCCATTCGGAGTAACTTGGGCGATAATACAGGGCGCGAATCTCAGAGCCAATGGCCGGTCTGTCGTTTGTCTCTCCGCCCTCTGTCCGCCATTTGAGTTTTTCGAAGACTGCGCGCGGAATCCGTACTTTCTCAGAATCGATATTGAAAACCGGTGGTTCCAACTGCGCAATTACATATAGCCCATCAGCATGTCCGGCGAGATGGGTGACGACGAATGTTCTGGAGATCGTACTGGCACACAGGTCATTTCCGTCCCACCATGTCGTCACTCGCTCCATCTTGGCGAACTCGCGTGATACAATGTAGGCTCCCGCGAGTACGAGGAGCAGGACGATTGTCACGGACGCCCAAAGCCATTGCCACAATCGGGCTCGCTGAAGCTTGACGTCCTGTTCCAGGGGTGACATTGTCTTCTCCTTATGGACCGAGAGTACCAGCGAGAGTAATCCGGGTCGACCGAATTGAAATCGCGTTTCCAGGACCGCTGCGCTCAGCGCGAAACCGGCGTGAACCCAAGGTGCCGGTCCAGGAACTCAAACGTGCCCTTGCCGTTAATGGTATGCGGCCCGACGAACCACTCAAGCTCGCATCGGTCTCCAATCCCCAGTCTCGCCTCATAGAGGTTTCTCACCTTAGCGAATTCGTAGCCCACCGTTTCGTCCGGCACAACGCCGTCGAAGTGACCCCGCTCCACCATGAACGGCCTTGGTGCCATGAGCGCTGCCATTTCGGCGTAGTTGAACGTGCTGCCCAGGTCCCACTCGAAGATCTCGTACTCCCCGCTAAAGGCGTAGCTGTATGGGCTGGTGGTCGAGGCATTCTTCCAAACCCACTCGTTGAAATCCGCCGAGCAGATCGAGAGGCAGTAGCTGCTCACCAGCGGCGGAATGCGCATGGCAGACTTGCCTCCGTAGCTGAGGCCGTAAAATGCGATGCGGCTTGCATCGACCTGCGGCAGCGTCTTCAGCCAATCAGTTATCTGCTGGTGCTGCGGCACGATGATCGAGAAGAGGGTCTTGCCGATGGTGTTC
Source organism: bacterium (assembly GCA_009885735.1). GTDB lineage: Bacteria > Armatimonadota > Chthonomonadetes > Chthonomonadales > CAJBBX01 > VFKD01. The sequence goes on along the minus strand of VFKD01000089.1, from coordinate 1,963 downwards.
GCCTTGCGCTGCAGTGTGCGAAACCTATCGGTGAAGATATAGAGGTTCTGCGGAGCAAACGTGATGTAGCCACGCTCCGCCAGCTTGGCTGCAAACGACTTGTAGGCGTCGAACCCCGGCTTTCCAATCACGTCCTGCGGCCTGCCCTCGAGCCCATGCTGGCACACAACCACGGGCCTCCTTTCGCCGGACTTGATATTGTCCGGCAGCAGCAGTATTCCGTAGGCGATTACACCTGGGAAAACGTCCAGCACCACCTCGTATCCGGTCCAGCCCTCGCCCGTGTAGCTCTTCCTGCTTCTGGGGTTTGGTGGAAGAAGCGGCTCATCGAACTGGCCGATCACCTCCTTGCGAAAGATGTCGCGGTACTTCTCCACGGAGGCAGCATACTTCGCAAGCGAGGATGTATCGAGGTCCTTCATAAACTCCGCGCGCACCGCTCCGCTCCGAGCGAGAAGCATCTGGTTGTGCATATCGATCTCTCGGAACTGTCGGGCGGCGCGGTCCGCAGGAACTACAGGTTCGGCGAGCGACTTCGGCAACGCAGATGCGCGCCCGAGTTTTGTACCTGGAGCAAGTTCAATGAGAAATGAAGCAAGGGTAGGGTCGCCGAGAGTGTCTCGCCCTGGAAAGCCGATATTCTCGAGGATGAACTGTTCGCGATCCAAGCCCTTCACCAGGGCGAGCGCGCGATTAAACTCGTCTCCTACCTCGGCCGCCGTTGCCGCAGTCAGTTTGGCGGGAGCTCCTCCACCTTTGCCGGATAGATCAACAGCCGGTGGAGTGGCGCCTTCTACGACCAGGCTGCGCGGCGCCACCATTGACGCAAGTTCTGCCGCTCCGTAACCGCTGAGAAGACCAAAGATGTTACGGTCGAGGGGCTCCTCCCAGCTCCGCTCTCGCGGGCCGAAGAACCCGCTCACGCAGGTGGCCGAGATTCGCGTATCGAGCGCCCCGGCGTAGAGGGCGAGCATGCCGCCCTCGCCGTAGCCGACGACTCCGATGCGCAGCCCAGGCGACTCCTTCGACGTCCAGTCAATTGCCGCAAAGATCTTTTGCAGCTCATAGCCCGTGACCTGGCGGCCAAGCTCAAACGCGCTGCGGTAGAGGAATTCGCGATTGCTAAGGCCCGATCCGGCGGCGGTCCACTCCACCTTAGCCCTTCCCATTTCTCGACTGATGAGCGCAGGGACCAGCACTCGGCAGCCGGACTCCGCGAGACGGCGCGCAAACTGCGATCGCAGGGCAACCCCAGGCGCAAGGCCCACTATCTGTTCGGGGGATTGGTCGGCATCCGGCAGAGCAACCACGAAGGCGCGAGGCTTGCCGGTCGGCTCGAGCCACAGCCCTTCCCCGTGAACGCCCCCGAACGCGGCCCATCGCGCTCGAAACACCTTAAAGCCCTTTGCCTTCGCCAGATATCCCAGCGTGCCGAAACCGCTTAGCTGGGGCGCGGAGGGCGCAACCCGTGCATCGCGCAATCCGAGGATGTGCCGCAGGCGCACTCGGTTCGGCTCAATTGACTTGTCGTAGGCTGATGGAGAGGAGAGGTCGCGACGCCAGTGCCTCGCGCGAGAATTGCTCTCCTTGGCGATCTGCTCCAGCAGGAACTTGTCTACGCCCTCCACGAGGACTGATGCGATATCTCCCTGAAGGGTGAGAGGCGCAGTGTTTGGGAGCGCATCCTGCACCTGCGTGAAAGATAGTGGGGCGACCGTCGCCGTGATGAGCAGCAGCACGAGACCGAGTGACATGGGTTCATGGCTCCAAAAAGGGTGTACAGACATAGGGCTAGCCCAACTTCCGCAGTTACGGCGGTCACAAGGGTAGTTCTGAACGTGATTTGGCCGTTTGAGGCCCAAAAGTTTCCACTACATTTCGACGATTCTTAGTTGCCGCGGCAACCGCATATGCAGCTGGTTGAGCAGTATCGCCTGGTGTTTCGTTGGCTGGGCTATGCATC
>VFKD01000708.1 GCA_009885735.1 bacterium | reverse complement strand
TCGGCGAGAAGATGGCTCGCAAGTACCTTGATCTCGCGAGATATGCAGACTCGGCGGGCTATGGGTCGGACCCGCTGCGACCCAACATCTGGCCGTATCGCGACTGGCTCATTAACGCGCTCAACCAGAACGTGCCGTACGACCAGTTCATCACAGAGCAGCTCGCGGGAGACCTGCTGCCGAATCCCACCTCCGAGCAGATGGTCGCAACAGCTATGAATCGAAACACAATGACCAACACGGAGGGTGGAACGGACCGAGAGGAGTTTCGCACCGCGGCCGTGAAGGACCGCGCCATCACCACGGCGCAGGCGTTCATGGGCCTCACCCTGGGCTGCGCGCAGTGCCATTCGCACAAATTCGACCCGATTACCAACAAGGAGTTCTACCGCTTCACGGCGTTCTTCAACCAGACGGAGGACAACGACCAGCCAAACGAGAGCCCCACGATGCCGCTGCTCACTCACCTTCAGGAGGTGCGCATTGCCGAGCTGAAGAAGCGGATCGACGCGCTGCAGGGCATGGAGGGAGGCGCCGGTCAATTCGCCGCCGAGCTCGCCGAGAAGAAGAAGGCGCTGGAGGCAATCAAGCCCGTCAGCCTGCCCATAATGAAGGATCTCCCGGCGGACAAGCTGCGCAAAACGCATGTCCTGACGCTCGGCAACTTCCTGCTGAAGGCCGATCCGGTGGACCCGGGCCTCCCGGCGGCCTTCCCGCCGATGCCAGAGAAGGCACCGCTCAACCGGCTGGGCGTGGCAAAGTGGATCGTCAGCCGCACGAATCCTCTCACGGCGCGAGTGGCGGCAAATCGGCTCTGGGCGCAGCTCTTCGGCACGGGCCTTGTGGAGACCGAGGAGGACTTCGGCCAGCAGGGCACGCTGCCCTCTCATCCGGAGCTGCTGGATTGGCTCGCGGTGGAATTCATGGAGAAGGGCTGGGACGTGAAGGGGCTGCTCCGCACGATAGTTACTTCGGCAACGTACCGCCAGTCGTCGGTTGTTGACCAAGCATCTTTGGAGAAGGACCCAAGAAACCGCCTGCTTTGGCGGTATCCTCGGCGGAGGCTGGATGCCGAGGGAGTGCGCGACCAGGCGCTGGCGTTGAGCGGCCTGCTGAGCGACAAATTGGGCGGCCCCTCGGTCTATCCGCCGCAGCCCGATGGAATGTGGCAGGCCGCCTTCAACGGCGAGCGCACGTATCCGACAAGTGTGGGCGAGGACCGATATCGAAGAGGCTTGTACACCTTCTGGCGGCGAACGGTACCACATCCTTCCATGGCAACGTTCGATGCGCCGAGCCGCGAGATCTGCGCACTGAGGCGGTTCCCCACGAATACGCCGCTGCAGGCTTTGGTCACGATGAATGACCCGGCATACGTGGAGATGTCGCAGGCGCTGGGCCGCCGAATCGTGAAGGAGGGCGGCGCAACGGTTGAGTCTCGCGTTCGCTATGCGCTTGAGCTTGTGTTGGGCAGCCCGCCTGCGTTGGGTCAGGTGGCGCCACTAGTTGAACTCTTTGCGAAAGAGGCGAGTCGGTATTCGGCAGACGCACCCGCCGCGAAGAAGCTGGCCACCGAGCCGCTGGGACCGCTGCCCGCAGGGCGGAATGCGGTGGAGATGGCGGCGTGGACAGTGGTCGCGAATGTCCTGCTGAATATGGACGCCGTGCTGACGATAAGGTGATTGGTGCGAATACGGGTCAAGATCGCAAGGGACATAAGGGACACAAGGGACGTAATGGACAAAGTGTTGGCAGAGGACGTTCGAGACCACAGACAGGGGATCATAATGCAACTTGAAATCGAGAAGGCGCGTGCAATATCCCGGCGGACGTTCTTTGGCCACGCAGGGTTGGGACTGGGCGCCATTGCACTGAATTCGCTCGGTGAATCTCCGGCTCAAGCGCAGGCTCGAAAACAGATCGCCGACCCGCTCGCGCCGCGCAAGCCGATGATTCCTTGCAAAGCGAAGAGCATTATTTACTTGCACATGTCCGGCGCGCCGCCCACACTAGATATGTTCGACTACAAGCCGGAACTCAATCGGCTGCACATGCAGCCCTGTCCGGATGCGCTGATGAAGGGCGAGCGATTCGCATTCATCAAGGGCGTGCCGAATATGCTTGGAACTCAGCAGAAATTCAAGCAGTACGGCAAGAGCGGCGCCATGATCACCGAGAATCTACCGCTTATTGGCGAAATAGCGGATGACATCACCATTATCCGTTCGATGAATACGGACCAGTTTAACCACGCTCCGGCGGAACTGTTTCTGTATACGGGAAATGCGGTGGCCGGGAATGCCTCGATGGGATCATGGCTGACATATGGCCTCGGTTCCGAGAATAGAAATCTACCCGGGTTTGTCGTCCTGGTCTCGGGGGGCACCGACCCCACGGGCGGCAAGAGTCTCTGGAGCAGCGGGTTTCTGCCGTCGGTCTATCAGGGGGTTCAGTGCCGCTCGACGGGAGAACCCATTCTCTATTTGAACGACCCTGCGGGAATGAGCCGAGAGTCCCGCCGAAACAGCCTAAATGCGCTGGACAAATTGAATGCTCTCGAGGCGAAGCAGTATGGCGACCCAGAGACACTGACGCGCCTTGCGCAATATGAGCTGGCCTACCGCATGCAGATATCCGTTCCCGAGGTGATGGATATTGCAAAGGAGCCTGCGAAAATTCAGGAGATGTATGGCGCGAAACCCGGGCAGGCGTCATTTGCAAATAACTGCCTACTCGCTCGACGGCTCGTGGAAAAAGGCGTACGGTACGTGCAGCTCTATGATTGGGGCTGGGACATGCACGGTACCGATCCGAGTAATGACCTCATTACCGGCTTGCCCCAGAAATGCAAGGGGCTGGACCAGCCAGCCGCCGCGCTTATCAAGGATCTAAAGCAGAGGGGAATGCTGGATGAAACCCTGGTGGTGTGGGGCGGCGAATTTGGCCGAACCCCGATGAACGAGGCTCGGGGCGGCTCCAAGCTGCTGGGCCGCGACCACCATCCGCACAGCTTCTGCCTCTGGATGGCCGGCGGCGGCGTCAAGGGCGG
>VFKD01000419.1 GCA_009885735.1 bacterium | reverse complement strand
GGAGCTTAACATCAAGGTCTGAGAGAGCCGCCAACGCAAGCCACATCACGGCAATCTGGCCCTTACAATCGCATGCGCCTCGACCGAAGACCTCACCCTCAATCCATCTCGGGGAGAACGCTTCTGCCCAATCTCCCGCAGGGACGGTGTCTATGTGGGTCTGAACGAGCAGCGACCTCCCGCCCCCGACGCCTGGTAGGTCCACGGCGAGATTCCACCTGCCGTCGTAGGTGCGGCCCTCCTCGCGGAAGGCGAAGTCGGGGTCTGCCGTGAGGCTATCGGGTATCGCTTGACGAGTGCATGTCCCACTGAGCCTGCGAAACGCGCTCTCGGCGTGAAGCAGGGCCGCGGTTTCTGAACCGGACTCGCTGGGGATAGAGATCAGCGTCTGCAGCAGTTCGCGCGCATCTTGTGACCGCCGCGTGACCGCGTTCTGCAGGGCTGAACAGAGGCTTGATGGGCTCACAAATGCTCCTCGATTGTAGAATGCCCAACGGGATGGTTAAAGCTCACGGCGGCTATGGAACAAAGCTGTATCGCGGTCATTCCAAGAGTATAACGAGCCGAACCGGAGTATGCAAGCCAAATCGCACACAACAGACCGCACTTTGGCGTGATTCCTGCGGGCTCGGAAACCGATAATGCCGCTACAACCTTTGGGTGAGCGGAGGACCACGATGATCGAGACACCTGATATTGCTTTGCGGCTGCATAGCGGAGTGCCTGTGCTGGATGTGTGCGGAGAGTGGGCGAGTTCCATGGCGGATGCTGTGGTGGAGACCATTCAAGCGCTTGCGGCGGCTGGTCACCTTGAGATCATCGTGAATCTCGAGCGTGCCAAGAGCGTTGGTGCAGGGGTAACCCAGGCGCTAGCGCCATTGGCGGAGTGGATTCGGACCCGTCACGGGCATATCGAATTGGTAGCAACCGCCGAGCAGCTTAAGAGCATGGTCTCTCAGGCAGCGTTAGGTCAGCTTCGGTGGGCGGCATCAGAGTCGTTGGCGATGAGCCACATCAAGGGCGAGCCGGTGCGCTCTGAAGGTCAAAACTGCACTGCGCACGTGGTGGCGAACCCTGCAGCCGGCTAGCGCCGGAAGCCGTACCTGAACGCGACCCAAAGGAACTTCGATGCAACACGATGAAAACACGCGGCTTCGAATTGTACGGCTGCTGGAGCCTGCGCTCTGTCTCTCCTGCCGATTCGCGTCGATAGCGACGGTGGAGATGCACGATAGTTCTAATCGTCGTATGCTGCATTGCAAGCGCATGGACTGCGACAACTGGCAGACCGAGGACGCGGAAGAGTCACCCAAGAGCATTGCGGACGACGAATAGCTTGAACCATCCGCTGCGCTAGAGACACAGAGGCACGGAGAACGGCAGGAGCCATCTCAAGTGCTCAGCGTACTGGTTTCAGCCGACAATCACCTAGAAGACTCCATGAACTCCGTTCACAACCAGGCATGAAAACCTGACGTAGAACGGCACGCGGACACCTCTATTCTCAAGAGTGCGCTCGCACACAATCCCGTTCGTCCTGATCGCGCGTGTTCAAATCCGTTCGTCCTGAGCGCGAGACAGCCGCACCGTCGAGTAGTCGAAGGGCGCGAAATCGTACCGGTCAGTCTCAAGACAGGCGTCCTTCGACTCCGGCTCGATACGGCTGAGCCGGGCTCAGGCCGAACGGTTTTCAGGTGTTTTTCAAGAGAGAGTACTTTCGTGCTCTCTACGCCGATCCACCGTGATATTGTCGAAACGTCACTCCCTCGGAAAGCGATCCCTCGAAGCGGCCCACTATCTCGGCGCCGCGCGTCACCGTTCCGGTCACCTCGCCGCCATTGTCTATCTGAAGCAAGGCCACGTTGCGACGATTGTCAGAGAGCTGAGCCTTACCATGAATGCGTGTGCCTCGGGAAAGCTTGAGCAGGCTGCTCGTAAACTCCATCTCGGACTCGATGTTTACCGCATACCCGCTGTCGAACCGAATGCAGAGCGTGTCAGGCGTGCTCATGTGTATGTTTGGCCCAGTAAACTTGGACGATTTTAGCCTTCGTGATCCGCTCACTCGCGCGAGGCCAGGGACGGCGAGCTCAAACTGCCATCGCGATTCCGGCTCATGCGCGGTGGTGATCACCGTGGCTGCCGCGGAACTGCGCTCGCTGGTGACGCGACGCTCGAAGCCAATGGGGTCGATCATGGGAGGACCGCTTATGCCGGCTGCT
>VFKD01000509.1 GCA_009885735.1 bacterium | reverse complement strand
TTCGCGGCGTTTCTCTGGACCGTGGTGTAGGCCTCCTCGCGCGAGAGGCCTGTGGCTATCAGCGCGAGCATCACCTGCTCGCTGCAGACGAGGCCGCCCATCATGTCGAGGTTGCGCTGCATGTTCGCCGGGTGGACGATGAGTCTCTCTAGAATGTCGGTGAACTTCCATAGCATCCAGTCAACGAGCGTGCAGGTGTCCGGCAGGATAATTCGCTCGACGGATGAGTTCGCCAGGTCGCGCTCGTGCCAGGTGGTCATGCTCTCCAGCATGGGAACCACATTTCCGCGGACCACCCTAGCAAGCCCGGTGACCGTCTCGCAGTTCCACGGGTTGCGCTTGTGCGGCATGGCCGACGAGCCCTTTTGGCCTTCGGCAAAGTACTCCTGAACCTCCAGGATCTCGGTCCGTTGCAGGTTTCGAACCTCGGTGGAAAAGCGTTCGAGCGAGCCGGCAAGGATGGCAAGCGTGCAGACAACCTGTGCATGGCGGTCCCGAGCGATGATCTGTGTCGACACCGGCGCAACGCCAAGTCCAAGCAGTTCGCAGACATACGCTTCGATCTCGGGGCTCACATTCGCGTGGGTGCCTACTGCGCCGGAGATCTTCCCTACCGCAATGGCGGTTCGCGCCTGCTGCAGCCGTTCGAGGTTGTGGTTCATCTCGTCCAGCCAGCCTGCCAGCTTGAAGCCGAATGTGATCGGTTCTGCGTGGATGCCGTGCGTGCGGCCTATCTGCAGGGTGCCTTTGTGCTCGCGTGCGCGCAGCCGGATCACCTCGGTGAGGCGCTGCGCCCTACTGGAGATCACATCCAGCGAATCGCGCAGCAGCAGCGACAGAGAAGTATCGACCACGTCGTAGCTGGTGATGCCGTAGTGGAGGTAACGCCCCTCCGGGCCAAGGTGCTCCTGAACGTTCTTGACGAACGCCATCACGTCGTGGCGCGTCTCTCGCTCGAGCTCGGCGATGCGCTCCAGGTCGAACTTCGCAGTGCCGCGGATCGCCTCAGTGGTGCCGGCTGGCACCTTGCCAAACTTCTCGAGCCCGGCGCACACAGCTATCTCCACATCGAGCCAGCGCTGGGTCTTGTGTTGAGGGTCCCAGATATCTTTCAGTTCGGGCGTGGAGTAGCGGTCTATCATTCTGTGGGCAGTCTCTTCAAGGGGTTTGGCCTGCGTGGGCAGGCAGGCGGATTATACCCCGCGTGGGAGGTGGGCGTCGGTACGATGCCCAATCGGGCGGCGGCGAACTCCCCGGGCGGTGCCCGAGGCTGGCATTGTTGCTGCCCCTGCGGGGCGAATCGGTTGCAGACCGTATCGAGCCACCCACATTGTCACCCTGAGCGCGGCTCAGCCGTATCGAGCCGCAGTCGAAGGGTCCGCCTCCGTCAAGAGCGCCAGTCCCGCCTACACATCACCCGAGCGAAACACGTCGTATTGCCGTTCCTCGCAGTTTAATGCCTTTGCCCTTCTCCGCGTCCTCCGTAACTCCGCGTGAGTTCGCCCTTGCCGTTCCTGCCAACTGCTTCCTGCCTTCTGCCCACTAGCCGTTGACGCCTGTACACCTACCCGCTATAATAGCGCAGTTGCGAGGGTGGATTATCCCCTCGTGGAGCACTTTTCCCGATGGTCAAATCCCCTCCGATAACTCCCGAACGTACCCGCCGATACTACGACCTTGTGGGGCTCGCCCTCTTCTTCCTCGGCGCGGCATGCCTGTTCTGGATGAGCATTCCACAGGACGCGGCGGTTCCCGCGGGGGTCGTGGAGGCATTGCGCCTCATAGCCGGCTCGGGCGCGATCGTGGTTCCTGTCATCCTTCTCTTCATCGGGACCATGTTTCTGGTGGGCTACGAGCGCATCTCGTTCTCGCACTCCACCTGGGGCACGCTTCTGCTTTTTGTCGCTTTCACGGCATACCGGCACATCACGAGCCTGACTCCCACGATTGATGGCGCGGATGCAAACTGGCTTGCCGGCCATGTGGTTAACGCCGGAGGCTACCTCGGCGCGTTCATCGGGACGCTCCTGCACCAGCCGCTCGGCATCACCTCGAGCTACATTGTGCTCTCGATGATGGCCTGCATGGGCGTGGTGCTTGTGGTTGATAAGCCGGTCATTGAGCTTGTTCGGAGCCTCCGAAAGCCTGCGGCGGCCGGGTTCGACGCGGCAAAGTGGGGCGTCGCCGCAGTGCGCACCCGAGTGAATGACCGTAAGGCAAGGGACGAGGAATCCTCTCTCGCCCTGCTCCCAGCGGGCGAACAGGACGACGACGCGCCACCAGCCCGGCGCGGCTTGCTTGCGCGCTTGCGTCGGCAGCCGAAGCCCGCGGAAGTGCTTGAGGATGAGGTTGAGACTGCCGTTCCAGAGGCATCGGCTGCGATCCGTGAAGCGGACCCCGCGGTTCCGGCGCCAGTGACAAACATAGTGCCGCGTGCTTTCCAGCTGCCGCCCACCTCTCTGCTCAATGCACCCGCCGCGCCTCCGAAGCTGGCCAAAGGCGAGACGGAGGACAAGCAGCGCGTGCTGGAGGTCACTCTCGAGCAGTTCGGCATCAAGGCGAACGTCCTAAAAATCGCGCACGGTCCCACGGTCACTCGCTACGAGATTCAGCTTGCGCCAGGCATCAAAGTGAGCAAGATTGTGTCGCTGGCAGACAACCTGGCAATGGCTCTAGCAGCGATCGACGTCCGCGTCGAAGCGCCCATCCCCGGCAAGAGCGCCATAGGGGTGGAGGTGCCAAACTCCGCGCCTGCCCTGGTCACTCTTCGCGAGTGCATCGAGACTCCGGAGTTCAAGAGCGCGGGAACGGGCCTCACCATCGCCCTGGGCAAGGATGTGTCGGGCATGCACAAGTTTGCCGACCTCACGAAGATGCCGCACTTGCTCATCGGCGGCAGCACAAACTCCGGCAAGTCGGCCTGCCTCAATTCGATTATCGCCGCGCTGGTCTATCGCTGCACGCCGCGCGACCTGCAGATGATCATGATCGACCCGAAGCGCGTGGAGCTCTCGCTTTGGGACGGCATCCCGCA
>VFKD01000387.1 GCA_009885735.1 bacterium | reverse complement strand
GTGAGCCTCATGGTGTACTATGTGTTGGCGATGCAGTGCATGTCCACCATCGCCGTGGTGAAGCGCGAGACCAACGGCTGGAAGTGGCCCTTGGTGCAGCTGGCGTATATGACCGTTCTTGCTTGGGCGGCATCGTTTCTGGTCTACCAGGGCGGCAAGGCCCTCGGGCTGGGTTAGGGTGCAGGGGACCCTAGCTTTCACCGTTCACATTGCGCAGGCAAGCTGAACAGACCGTCAAACCGTCATTCCCGCACGTCCTTAGCGGGAATCCAGTTTCGCTGTTGTGGATTCCTGCTTTCGCAGGCATGACGGCGGAGCGAAAGTACCTTCATGAACAGATCGGGCTAGATCATGGATTGGCAGCAGGCAGTTGCAATTTGCGCGGTCACCCTAGCAGCGGCATACCTATGTCGAACGCTCATCAAGAGTGTTCGCGGACTTCGCGCAGGAGGCTGCGGCTCCGGATGCGGCCGATGCAGCTCGCCAAGGGCTGAACCCCAGCCCGATGTCCAGCCTCTTATTCGCCTCGACCAGCTTCGTCGCACGAACTCTCCAACACCGAATGCCGCACCGCCGATCTCCGTTGTGGCCGATAAGTCGTCTTCGCGCAGACCCTAGCGTGACAAACTACCCCGAGTACCCTCAGTTTGCTGGCGTCGCCCGGCTCTACGACCATCTGATGGCAGATGTTCCCTACGCGGAGTGGCTGCGATATGTGCGACGCATCGTCGCACATAGGCGCGAGCGCGTCCACAAGGTATTGGACCTGGCCTGCGGGACCGGCACTCTCTCCGAGCTGATGGAGCGCGAAGGGTATAGCGTGGTGGGCGTCGATATCAGCGAGGAGATGATAGCCGAGGCGCGGCGCAAGGCGCTAGAGGGGAGCCTTCGGACTCGCTACTATGCACAGGACGCGGCGAGCATGTCGATCCCAGGGGCGCAGTTCGACCTCTGCGTCTGCCTGTTCGACAGCCTCAACTACATCACTTCGCCCGAGCAGTTTGCAAGCGCGTGCTGCGCCGTCGCACGCCACTTGCGCCCAGGAGGGCTCTTCCTTTTCGACCTCAATTCGATCTATGCGCTGCAAAACGGGTTCTTCGAACAGAACAACATGACGTCGGACGAACGGCTGCGGTATGTGTGGCGCAGCAGCTACGACCCTTCGTCGCGACTCTGCACCATCACCATGCGCTTCTTTGAGCGCGGGGATAACGGCGTGGACGTGGAGTTTCGCGAGACTCATGTGCAGTACGGCTACAGCGAGGAGCAGGTGCGCGAGATGCTATCCGACGCGGGATTCGTGCGAATCGAGACGTTCAGGGCCTACACGCTGAAGCCTGTGACAGCGGCCACGGACCGCATCTTTTTTGTGGCGTCGGCGGGGTAGAGCGGCGGGCCAATACGAGTTGCCGGTCAAACACATATCAGAACCCTTGTCATTCCTCGAACGACCGAGGTCATTACGGCATTTCTACGATAGGATGGGACAGTAGATGTTGTGTCCAAGGTGCGATGGTCAGGGAACGGTTCACGAAGTGCGGATTCGCCTCAATGGTGAGATTGCTCGCCTGTGCGACGAATGCGAGGCGCTGTGGCGAGAGGGAACCGAAGTGTCAGCGTCATCAGTTGTTGACTTCAGCACGTATGTGCGCCCACTAGGTCTGCGAGGTTTGTTTGAGGAGGTTGAGATCCTACCTGGACCAATTCAGTGCTGAGGTGATTACTGCTTCACTGGACGCACGGACGAAGCGGCTAATCATAGCGTGATCCAAGTTGTTACGAACCGACATACTACCGCTCCGGTCGGAGTCTGCCGTGAGCACTCGCCAGCCGTGCGGTCGAGCCGTCGTAGGGACGCGATGCGCACAGTCTCCCTCATCATCACGCGCCCGTTAGGCGGGGCGGAGTCGCTCCGACACATCCTCTCGGCGAGTTGACGATCGGAAAGCGGTAAGATATACTCAGTTAGGTTCACGGAAGGAGACAGTTCAGTGGCCATCCAACTTGCGCCGGAGCAGGAGCGAATTCTCAACTCTCAAGTGGCTAGCGGACGCTACCGTTCGCCTGCTGAGGCAATTGACCACGCACTCCGCCTCCTAGAAGAAGAGTCGCTCACTGAGGAACAGCGCATGGCGCTCCTTATTGAAGATCTGAACCGTGGCCTAAAGCAGGTCGACCTCGGGCAGGTCCACGAGTTTGAGCCAACAGAATTGAAGCTACGAATACGCGAGCAGTTGAGCGTACGACCCGGGGCCCATCCGGGCTCGTGAGCCGGGAGTATAGCCTGTCGGACCTTGCGGACCAGGACGTACTCGACATATGCGCCCATCTCGCGCGGTATGGAGTAGATGTGGCTGATCGGTTTGTTGATCGGCTGGCGCAGGTGTTCGAGCAGCTCGTGGACTTTCCCGGCATGGGGCGGGCACGGAGCGAATTGCGAGAAGGGCTTCGAAGCTTCCCTCTTGGTGATTACATCATCTTCTACGTGCCAACTACCGACGGAATCCGCATTGTTCGAGTATTGCACGGCCGACTAGACCCCGATATCGAGCTTCGGTGATGTTCTTCCAGCTGCGCCTCGTGATCAATTCAATTGCCAACACTGCGACTGCAATCATACAGGCCGCATCCTTACCTTGCCCAAGGGGCGACCTGATGCGTTCAGTGCGCCCATCGTCGGCGGGTGTGAGTGACGATAGGTGCCGAGCGTTCGGCCACGGGCCGTGTTACCTCGGTTCAGAGAACCAGCCTATGGCGGCACGTGTAGTAGGCGTCGGATGGACTCCAGCACTTGACCCAATTTGCCGGTCGACAGGGTGCCAATCCTTCGGACAATCCGCCCTTCAGCGGTAGTAAAGAGATGACTTGGCCGCACGTAGCTCACCCGATTGAGTGACCCGCCTTCGAGGTCGGCTGGGGGCAACGGAACAATGTACGGATCGTCCACATGCTGCGCCGACACGAGGCAGAGTAGGTAATCTGTTGTGTTCAGGCAGGGCCAGGAGGCCAAGACGATTGCAGGGCGGCGCTTCTCCCCTGCCGCCTGTGAAAACGGAAACGGTACGACCACCACGTCACCCCTTACAAATGCGCCCAAGCGGCATCCTCCACAGGGTCGTTCCAGATACGGCCCAGTGCTACCTCGCTCGCAAGCGTGGTGAACTCTGCGTCGGTAAGGAGCGCGGCTTCATCGTTCTCCTTTGGCACAAGCGTTAGTTCAACATGCTGTCCCTCCCTGAGGCGCAACGGTCGGGTCGGTCTCAGCACACCATTCTCGTAGACCGCTTCAATCATTGTAATCATCACGGCACCCTTCCTTCGCTGCGATCGACCTCAAGTGAAGTGATTGTACCAGGGCTGTGCAGATACTAACCCAACGCGTTCTGGACGACAGCTACCGCGCCTCCACGCAGTGGCGTGAATACTGGGATGTAGGGGGATGTGACCGGCTCGTGTCCGCGTGTCGTACGGTGGGTCAGGGAGGTCCGTCAGCGCCCGCGTTTCTCCATTCCGTGCCGGATCAGCTCCCAATACCGGTCGTACGTAAAGTTCTCGCTGTTCTCCACGTCGTGGCACTTCACGCAAGTCGACGGGGTGACCGCGTCAAAGGTTGAGCTGTTCCGGTTTCCCAGCTTCATGTTCTCAATATGCTTCGCGCCTCTGCCGTGGCAGCTCTCGCACTGAACTCCTGTGAGTGTGGATGTATTCTTTGCGGACCGGAATCCGTCACGCGAGCCAAACCCCACCGTGTGACACCGAAGGCAGTCTGGGTCGTATTCCGATTTCTTGTCCACAAGCGTCTGGAATGCGTGGGCATGGGCCGATTCGGTGGTGATGCGGTGCGCCCCTGCGTGGCACGGTGCGCAGGCCGCCTCTCCAACGAATCTGTCCCCTGAGTCGTCTTCCGCTACCGTGACGAGATCATCGTCGGTGGGAGCCGCGAGGTTCGCTGTGCTCAGCTCTTCGCGGTAGCGGTCCAGGAGGCGTACCATGTCGGCGGCAGGTGAAAGAGTGTCCGCCACACGGTGCGCCTGCGACGAGATCAGGGCGAGCCTTCCACCTGATGATCGGTACTTAAGTGTGCCCAGCACTTTGCCATGGTTGGTGACCGAGAAGACATCGGTCTGGTTGATGCGTTCCACTTGCGAGCTGGATTCCGCGATGTCTCCGCCTAAGAGAACATCGATCTCAGGAAACCGCGTTGCAATCGCCGAGAGCGTCTCTGGAGGCACATGGGCGAGCACGATGATCTGGTCCGTTTCGCGGTCGAGTTCCGGTAGAAGCTCCGCGAGTGCCTCGATAGCAGGTCGTAGCGAGAGGCCGGAGCCAAGTTCATCTTTGGGCGTCTCAACCACTCCCATGATGCCGAAGCGATGGCCGGCGGCCCGCACTATCACGAAGCTTCGACCGATAAGTGTTGAGCCTTTCTCGGCGGTGAGATTGGCCGAGACGAGTGGCACTTGAGAGCCGGCAGTTAGTTTTGTCAGGTCATCCGAGGAGAGCGCCGCCTCGCGGCGGCCCAGGTTTGCCGCGCTGTAGCCCATCTCGGCCATCCCCTGCAGCAGGTACTTGAGCTTCAGGAGATCGTAGGGCCTGTTGCCAGCCGTCATGTTGCCTATGTCCACCAGGATTCGGTCGCCGTGGGTTCGGGACTTCACCAGAGTCTGCCTGCCTGGGAGGCCGCCGGATTGGTCTCGCCGACACCCGCATGGCTCGAGGTAGCCGCGGGTGTCGCCCGAAACGAACAGAGTCAAGATTCCCCGATCCCGTTGAGGTCCGCGAAGCACACTGACCAGGAGCAGGACGACGCCCAGAGAGGCGACTCCGAGAACCGCCAAGAGCGGAATAGGAAGTCGCCGCAGTGCCGCAAGTGCGTTAGTGAAGGAGCGCATAGGCGAGCAGGTTCACGTTGACAAACTCGGCGTTCTTGATCTCGTCACCTCCGCAGCAGCAGCAGTTCTCTGCATTCGAGGTGTCGTTGAGACCATCCTGGGAGAAGACGACTGCCACCCGGCCTCCAAACTCGGCTCCTTCAATCACTGCGGGAGACAGTTTCTGCCGCTCGACGGTCTCCAGAGTTCGAATGAGATAGACCATCTTGAAAAGAGGGTGGGTGAGGGGCATCGTGCGGAGCTTGGACTTGGGAAAGACGCGGGCAAACTCGGACCGAAACGACCTTGCCCACTCGGCATTTGAGCAGCCTGCGGAGGCTACCAGAAACCCTCCGGACTTGATGAACCGGCGCAGGTTGGTGCGCTCTCGCTCGGTGAGGGTGAACCTACCCTCGCCGGTCATGATGGCGAACGGCGTCTGTGCCAGCGCTGAAGCGTCATCTAGTCGCACGCGTGCGAGTTTCTCGACCGGACGAATACGCGTCTCTGCAGCAATGCGCTTAAGGAACTTGTCGCTAAAGCAGACGGAGGACTTGGTGCCTGCATAGACCAGATTTGCGCACGCTACGTTCGGCTCGCGACGCGGCGCCTGCGCCGATTGCGCGGAGCAGACAGAAACCATTGCTGCAATGCAGAGTCCAGCCCAGAGCGGCCTACGGTTTCGCATCAGCCACCGCCTTGAAGTAGTCGCGCACCAGGCTTCGGTAGACGCTTGGGTACTTGCCTGTCGCGCCGCTGATGGTGAGTCCCACGGATTTTCCTGCTCCGCTTCGCTCGGTGGCGGACGATGACGCTTCGGGCTTGGTGGCTTTCTGGGCCGGCGCGGTTCCTTGTTGAGCGTGTCCAGACTCGGCCTCTACCTTGCGACTATTGCTTCCATTAACGCCTGTTGCGGCAATCGCACGGATCTCAACTTGCGCCTCAGAGAGCTGCCTCGCCGCCCTGTGAGCGGGTGCGGAACGCTCCTTGGGAGACTCAGCGAGGGCTGCCTGCCGCATCGATCCACCGGCAATCGACCCGAGCGTCCTTGCCGCATTCAGGAGGCGCTTTCGGATGTTGTCGCTATTCGACTGTCGTGCGGCTTGCTGCAGAGCGTCGGCTGCCTCCACTGTCTCCTTCGCTATCTGCTTCTGGCGAGCCTTCCATGTGGTTGAACGGCCGGTACCGCCCCCAACCTCGCTTTCTCGAGCGAGAGTGTCCTGTCGTGCCTGCAGGGACTTGACCTTTGTTGCGGCGTTAGGCGATTGCCTGGCCGGCGGCAGTGTCGGCGAGGACACACGAGGCGTCCCGCTTGGCCCTCTCTCAGTGACCTCGATCCGATACGATGTGCTGCGTCCAGTGTCGGCCTGTACGAAGTAGCGCAGTCCCTTCGTCAATCCAGCCAGTACACCGCGATATCTGCCATAGCTATCGGCCTCAAGCGGCAGCGCAATGGGACCGAAGCCCTCGTTGGTGACGAGTTCGACGCTCCTGGGCTGTTGCCCGGATACGGCGACCTCAATGATCGCATCGGAGCCGGAATCAATCCTAGCGTTTCCTGGCGTGATCTCGAACCTCGTGAAGCTGAACGGCGGCCAGTCCGCCCAGAATAACAAGTAACGAGGCACCTCGAACTGCCAAAGCCGGAAGAGGGGAACTGACGTGACTACTACCACCAGGAGCAGCGCTCCGTAAACTCTTGCTGAGACGGCTCGTCGCTCGCCGTGCCATCTCTTCAACACATCTGTCGAGGTTGCGAGACGCTCTGCCCTCCGGATCTCTATCTGCATGAGGTCCGAAGTTCTCGAATCAATTCCGCAGATGTCTGCGCGAGTAAACTGCACGGCATTGATAAGTGAATTATCACCGTTGCCAACTAGGCGCTCAATGCTGGCGGCAATCAGCTCGGGCGCCGCAGCCTTGGAATCCAGTGGTGGCCGCCTCGTTCGGAGAGCGCGTATAGCCTGTGTGAAAAAGACCAGAGTCGCGGCCGCGCGCAGGGCGGCAGGGAGGGGGAACAGCGCATCGAGCAGTGCCGCTGCGATTGCGGCGCTTGCGAAGCGCGCAACTGAACTGAGGACGGACCTCTGTTTGTGGCTCTTGAGGCTGGCTGCACACACATCCTCGATGGCTTGGATTGCGCGGCTGGGCTGAAGAACCTTAACGCCATCGAACCGGACGTCCGCCGTGCGTTCCATCACATTACGCGAGCGAGGGCTTGGCTAAGGTCCTCGATAAGGTCTTCTGGATCCTCAATGCCTACGCTCAAGCGCACCACTCCGTCGGTGACTCCGAGCCTCAATCTGTCGGC
>VFKD01000364.1 GCA_009885735.1 bacterium | reverse complement strand
GTTCCTATTCATCGGCTGGCCGAGGCAAACAGCAAGCTCTCCGCCGGAAGCTCGGCTGCTGAGTTCCTTGGGTTCGCCGCGGCGGGCTGGCTCGTCGAGGCATTCACCGGCCCAACCGCGGTGCTCATCGACAGCCTGTCGTTCATCGTGTCCGCCCTGTTTCTGGCTAGGATCAAGCTCGCCGCCGAAAGTCACCTCAAGGTGGACGGGGAGTCGGATGTGAGCGGCAGCATCTGGGCAGGCTTCCCTGTCATCGCAGCAAGCGGGCAGCTTCGGGCCCTTGCTCTCGCCTCGGCTCTCGTGGGGCTGTCTGGAGGAGTGGTGGGCGCGCTCATCGTGGCCTACATGGCTCGCGGGATAGGTTTCGGTCCGGGCGTGCTTGGCAGCATCTGGTCGGTGGGCGGGTTGATGTCGATTATCGGGGCAATGGCGGCGTGGCCGGCCATCAAGAGGTTTGGTTACCGCTGGGCGCTTGCCGGCGGACTGCTCTTCTCGGGATTGGGCACGCTTGCAGTTGCCGCCGCCAAGGGCAAGAGCCCTTCGTCTGCGGCGCTCCTCATTCTCAACCAGGTGGTGACGGACCCAGCGCACACGGTCTACAACGTCGCGGACGACAGCCTGCGGCAGACTCTCCTGCCGGACGCGGTTCGGGGCCGCGCAACGGCTGCATTTCACACGCTCGAGCTTCTCGCAGGAGTGGTGGGCGCCGCGCTCTCCGGGTTCCTGGGAGATGCAGTGGGCCTGCGAGGCGCGCTGGTGGTGGGGCTTGTGCCCACGTTCGCGGCTGCGGTTGTTATCGCGGCTTCGCCGATTGGGAGGAAGGGCGCGGGAGATAGTGATCTCGCTACTGCACCCTGATGCGCATGTGTGGCCGCCCCGAGCAACCGGACATTTGACTATTCACGATTGCATCTGTAGAATGAACCCGGAGGTCGCACCGTATAGTCGCACAGCCTTAACAGAGAGGAACCCGATGTAAGGGCAAAATCGGCTTGGGGGTGACAAATGTCCGGTATCACTGTGCTTGTCGTTGCGGTGTTGTCGCTTGTTGTGCGCTGCTCGGCTGATGCGCCTCGGGTCAGCTATTACGCTATCATTGGTCCAGACAAGGACTACGATCTGGTGTTCGTAGACACTGCGCGCAGCGTTCGATTATCCGGGTTAGCGCGCAAGGACGAAACCGTTGACCTAATGGGTGAAGGGCCGCAGTCGTACGTCGCAGCCAATTATGGTGACGGCTTCGACATTCTCAACCAAGGACGTATCTTCTTCGCACAGTACGATCTCTCGCAATTCACACCGCTCGGATGGTTGAAGATGGCGCTCGTCTACCGCACTCAATCTGGAACGTATTCGATTGACTTGAAGAGCGGCGATGTGACCGCGCGACCCTCGAATAGTGCGGTAACCCACATTGTGTCACTGGACGATCGTGTAATCGAAGTGCTCAGCACGCACCGTGGAATAGAGCTGAGGTCCATTCCAGGTCAGCGCGGACCTGTCGCCTCGTGGTCAGTGGGTCGTGGAGAAGTTAGGGCGATTGATCGATCCAACGTTGGCGCGATCATCGAAATGGCGCGAAACGCCACTGCCTCAACCCTGTGGCTCCGTCGAACTGGCCTTGACCGCCAGAAGACGGTCTTTGGTCTGAACAAACCTTACTCGGTCAGCACAATGCCGAGAGGTCGTGAAGTGGTCATCGCGGTTCAGTCCGGCATCAAAGGGAACGGACTTGCTGCATCGACAGAATTCACTCGTCTCAATTTGTCTAGCCGCAAGTCCTCCAAGCTGTTCCGACTCCGGGGGCAGTTCAATCTTGTCGGCTGCGATCACACTGGATCCTGGGTCATTGCATTGAACCCAATGAAATCTCACGGAGGTTCAAGGCTAGTGGCGATAAACTTGGCTGGAAAGCGCGTGACGGTCCTGGAGCCGAATGTTTGGGATGCTCGTGTGGTCCCAGACCATTAGCCTGGTTGGCGACCACGCAAACCGCAACACGCTGCTCCGCTTCGCGGATGGGACCTGCGTTACGAACAGCTGCGACTTCCTTGGCCGCAACACTGGCAAGCTACTGGATTGGATCCGCAAGATATATGACTGCTTCCAAGGGCGAGGAGAAAACCGCTGCAAGGACTTTGAGGACGTACTCAAGCTAGTGGCGGGGCCCAACGCAGCAGGTCTATTCACAGTGGATGTCTGGGAGAAGGGCGAGCTCCTGTGGCCGTACGGTTGCAACTCAGGTTGCCCGCCGCGCGGACTATACGGCATATCAGGTTGTCTAGGTGTCTGCCTTGTCCTGGCTGGCGCCTCATTTTGCACGAGTGGAATTTCATACAGTGTCGGACTATGTGGTTTACCTAGCATCGGTGGTTCGGTGACGTTTGAGTTATTCTGGGGTGGCCTATGAAGTTACTTCGCTGTCTGCCGCGAAGTTGCCTATGCTACCCGATAGGCTTAGCGCTCTTTAGCATTGCCCTTTCGATTGGCAGGTTTGATCGCTCGTGGACACCATTTGTGTTCGTGCTGCTTGCCTGCCCGTTTCTGTGTGTAGCCTACTATGACATTGCGCTCAGGGGCCAACATTGGCTGGCATACGTAACGTTTGTGCCTCTCGGACTTGTGGGGCTCTCACTGGCACTTCCGATGGGAGCAATCCTCGATTGGTACTGGCAACCCAGCGCACCTCCCGATGGCCTGTTAATGCGCATCAAGACCGCTCACGGTAACGTGGTGTTCGGTGCGGCTGTCATTCACGTAATATCTCTGTGGATTCGCAGTGGGTCGAGCCCCTCGACGCCAGAGAACGGCTCACATGCGGATACGACTCCGTGATCAACTTGCGAGCATCCGGAATCCGTATACCGAAGTGACGACTCTGCAATACGATTCGCTCGGGCAGGAGACAAAGCGATCTCTGGCAAACGGTTCCATGCTGAACTGCGCATGCTGAGATTGCCTGCGCCCTATGTCCCCCGCAGCAGAATCCCCCGCGACTCTGCGTCGAGCTCATCCGCAGGCGGGAACTCCACCCGGTTCCCGTCCACATCCGTCACCATCGTGCGGCCATCGGGCAGGTCAAACACGTTGTCCTTCAGGTTTCGCACCACCAGTTCCATCCTGCCGCGCGTGGTCTCGGCCGTCCAATATACGCTGCCGAACTCCTCTTTCACGCTCACGATGCGCGTGACCCTCGGTACGAAGTAGCGCAGTTCGAGCTCCTCGTCGAGGAGGGATTTCGATTCCGAATCCAGCCCGGAAGGGTCTACGAGCAGCCCGATGTCCTTGCCGTCGCCGTCCAGGAAGGCGATGTAGTGGTGCGGGTCCGAGACGGGAAAGGCGCGCGCGGGCGAGGCCTTGCACCACGACCGATCCTCAATTCGGGTTAGGCGCGATATGCCGGCGTGCCGGAAGTAGCGGAGTTGGTTGGCTTCGAGGAGAGTGAGTTCGGTGCTGCTCATCTAGGTGTCCCTCAGCCCAATGACGGAGGACCTGGCACTAACCTGTCTATGCGCCTCGGCGTCTCTGCGCGAGAACTGCCCTTGCCCTTGACCATCTTCGCGACTTCGCGTCTTCGCGTGAGGTCGCACTTGACCGTCTCTGCGCCGCGTCACGGTCCTTCGGCAAAGGCTCGACGCGGTCCTTCGACTGCGGCTCGATAAGGCTGAGCCGCGCTCAGGATGAGCGGATTTGTCGGGCTCAGGATGAGTTGGTGCGCGCATACATTTGGAGATGAGAGCGACAGGGCCGTCAACTGTCTGTGCGCCGACATGCACAAATTCTGGGCAGGGCAAGCCCTGCACCCTACGCACACCTGTTACGTGTGTGCATAGGGTGTGCCGCTTGTGGCACCCGCAGTTGATGCCTCCGCATGTGACCATTTCTTTCGATCTCCTATTCCGGCAGCCAGAGATAGAGCGTGCGGCCCTTGCCCTTGGGGTCCGCGGCAGTGAGAACTACGAGCCCGACCCGTCCGTCGCCGCGAGGGTCGCCGATGGTGATGTCTGCAATCGGACCGTCCAGCGGTCCGCCTCGCCAGGCTTCATCTACCGCCTTAGGCCCAATCGACCGGGCCAGCACGACGTGTGTCACATTCGCTTTCGCATCTGTCCGGCCCAGTATTCGCAGCGGCTTGGCTGCCTTTGGCAGCGTCCAGAATCCGAGCAGGCCGGTTGTGGCAAACTCCGGCGGCGAGCCCGCGCCAAGCTCACTTGGCGGTGCGTGCATCATGCCGAATACAAACTCTCCCGTGGCGGCGCCAGCGCCTGGGGAGGCCTGCTTCTCCAGCCACTTGTCGCCCTCGGCCTTTAGGTTAATCCTGAAGGCGGAGAACTCTGAGCCCTCGCGAATGAGCACGCTCTCCGCGCCTGCCGGAGTGCGCACCGTTCCAAGCGGGATCAGCGTTCTGTCGGTCGGAAGCAAGGCATAGGCCGTGCCGTTCCACCACCAGCAGCCCTTGGACGTGA
Organism: bacterium; assembly: GCA_009885735.1. Classification (GTDB taxonomy): domain Bacteria; phylum Armatimonadota; class Chthonomonadetes; order Chthonomonadales; family CAJBBX01; genus VFKD01. The sequence continues at coordinate 2,667 of VFKD01000364.1, read as the reverse complement.
TGATCTGGGAAGCGGTCGTGTCCGCACAGAAGCGGCCAACCGCCAAGGTTGGCTGGGCGCCCGGAACCTCGGTGGTCCACTCCGTGGCAAGTCCCTTGCCGTCCCACTTTGCGACGGATAGCTTCGCACCCTTGGGCATCGGGCTGAGCCAAATCACGCGCTGCTTGCCATCGCCCATGGTGTCGGCCACTGCGATGCGGAGTGCGGTCGCCTCGAACGGCTGCTTGAGCGCGAGGGTGAGGCGGGCTTCCTGCGCACCTGCTCTGCCAGTGGCGACCACAAGAGTCGTGGCCCATAGTGCGAATATCCGAAGCCGTCGCAGCCCCTCATTCCCATGCTCAGGCACAGCCTGCCGGTGCGGTGTCCACGAAGGTGTACACTGGGCTGCAAGCCAGCGAGCGATGGACTTCAGTCCGGTGAGTGTGGTCATCACCCGATCCATCAATCCGCCGCCGGAGTTACTGGGCTCGGCGGATTGAGCTGCACGCCCAGGTGGTGCGCGATCATCTTGCGGGCTATCGGTCCCGCCGCATCGCCGCCGTGCCCGCCGCGCTCCACGAAGACGCAGACGGCAATCACCGGGTTCTCAAGCGGCGCAAAGGCAACGAACCACGAGTTATTCACCATCTGACCCCGATAGCGCATCTGCGCGGTTCCCGTCTTTCCTGCCATCTTGATGCCCGGAATAGCAAGGGCCGAGGCGGTGCCTCCCGGCTCCATGACGGACTGTAGGCTGCGAACTATGAGACCAGAGGTCGACGCCGACAAGGCCGTCGTGCCAAGCTTCTCGGGCTTGAGCTTCTGAACAACCACGTCGCGGCCAGCCGCATCCTCGCCGAGTATCTCGCGAACCAACTGCGGGCGCCACAGCGTTCCACCGTTGGCTGCCGCGGCCGTGACATTACACATCTGCAGCGGCGTGCAAGTCAGCATCGACTGCCCAATGGCATAGTCTACCGTGTCCCCACCCACCCACGGCTCATGAAATCGCTTCTGCTTCCATTCCGGCGAGGGCACCGTGCCGGAGAGCTCGACGCCTGGAAGGTCAATGCCTGTCTTCTTTCCCAGCCCAAATCTGTGGGCGAAGTCCGCTAGACGATCTGGACCCATCCGCTGGCCCATGTGGTAGAAGTAGACGTCACACGACTTGGCCATGGCGGATTGCAAGTACACGGTTCCGTGGCCCGAGTGCTTGTGGCACCTCTTAGTCCACCTCCCGAGCTTGATGGAGCCGGTGCAAAAGTCGGATGTATGCCGGTCCGTCGCGCCGGTCTCGAGTCCGCCCGATGCGCTCACTATCTTGAAGGTAGAGCCCGGTGCGTAGGCGCTTCCAACCGCGCGGTTAATCAGGGGCTTCCTCGGGTCCTGGTTGAGCGCGTTCCAGTCCTTGGATGTCACCTTTCGAACGAAGAGATTCGGGTCGTAGGATGGTACGCTCGCAAGCGCCAGAACCGCTCCCGTCCTTGGGTCCAGCGCCACTGCAGCGCCAGGCTTGCCGTCGCGAGCGAACTCGGCCAGTCCTTCATACGCCACTCTCTGTAGATCACGATCGATAGTGAGCGTGATGCTCGCTCCAGGAAGCGGGCGACGCTCCTCAAGCACTCTTCGCGGCCTGCCTCTGGCGTCCACCTCCAGGTTCGTGCCTCCGTCTGTTCCGCGCAGCAGGTCATCATAGAAGCGTTCAACTCCGAGCTTGCCGGAGTAGTCACCGGGCCGATAGAGACTGCTCTTGCGCTTCTCAATCTCCTCGCGCGACACCTGTCCGAGCTGCCCGAGGATGTGACCAAGCAGCGGACCATCGGGGTAGAACCTGACGGGCTCGGGGCCGACGTCCACGCCTGGCATCTCGGACCGGTGCTCCTCTATGGCGGTGACTGTGGCCATGTCCACATCCTCTGCGACCCGAACGGGATCTACCGCGGAGACCCGATTCTGCGTGATCGTCCCTGCGAGGTCGTCCACGGTTGTTCCAAGCAGTGCAGCCAGGGTAATCAGGGATTCGGGGCTCTTTCGGACCTCGTCCGGCACCACCGTAACCACCATCCTCGCGCGGTTGCCGGCGACGAGTCGGCCCTTTGAGTCGAGAATCTGTCCACGCGGCGGCATTCGCCGAACGAGCTTGCTGCGATTGCGTTCCGATGCCAGCAGCAGTTCATCCCCGCGGGCCACCTGCAGGTACCAGAGGCGAGCCACGATGCACGCAAGGCCCACCAGCATCACGGTGAGCAGGTGCATGGGCCGCCGAGCGACCGGCGACTCCTGGGGCGTGTCGAGGTAGTTCATCGCTCGCCGATCGAAGCGCTAATTTCCTTCGCCGGGAGGCGCCCGGTGAGTGCGGCACAGTCCCGGCGCGTCGCGCTTTCGCATGCGCCGATCCAGAGTGGTTGGGCACCACTGATTGGCTCGCCTCAGAGAATCGGCGCAGAGGAGAAGAGAGGCGACCTCGTCTCCAGGGTCAATCCTAGGCGCCGAAGGCCTGCCGGTGGGCTCGCTCAGCCTTGGGCCGCCGTCCGGCGAGCGGGACTGTTCCGTGCGCGTCGACTCTGGGCGAGCACGCGGCGCTCCGCTGCCGGAGATCGGGCTAGGACCACTCTCTCCTCCCGGCGAGGGGGCAGTGGATATCGGCGCGGTGGGCGCGGCGCCTGGCAATCCGCCGTCGTCAACTGC
>VFKD01000491.1 GCA_009885735.1 bacterium | reverse complement strand
TGGCGGGATCGGCGGTCTTGGCGGCGGCGAGCACTGGATCCTTCACCGCGGCTTCGATCCAGGCCCGAAACGCTGCCGACTCTTCCGCGCGAATCTTCTCGGTTATCAGGCTCGGCTTTTCCGGCTTGCGGTCGATGAACTGCAGCAGCTTCGACTTGGCAGGGTTTTTCGTATCGATCAGTCCGCCATCGCGCAGGGCAGCAAATGTCTCGGGCTGCGTCGGGCGGATGTAGTCCTTCAGATCGACGCCGCTCAAATGGCATTCGCTGCAACTGGAGGGCTTACCGGCCTGCAGGATCGGGACGATCCGCTGTTGAAAGATGGCCAGGGCTGCGTCATCGGCCTTGGCCAAGCCGTTGGAAGACAGCAGAAGAACGACCGACCAGCCAAAAAAAGTTGTTGTGCGCATGACGACATTGTACTCCTCACGCTCCGCGTGAGGAGTCATCACGCGGAGAGCCTGTGAATTTATTGGCGATACCGGCTGGACTTTATTTGAGGGGGCGCTAGCTTATTGGCTCCGCCCGGCTTGGCCGGGCCTAGCACCGCCGAGGGAGCCGATGACCAAGCCTTTGTTTGATAAAGGTCCAGCCGCCGAGCCGGATTCTCAGCCAGCACAGCCGCTCGGGGGCGCTCCGCGACTCCGCACGCCGCAGCGCAAACAAGTGGAGATGCACTGGCTGGCCTTGGATGAACTGCTCGCGGCGGATCATCCGGCGCGGGCGATTTGGGATGCGGTGTGCGGTTTGAATCTCAGCCGCTGGCTTGAAAACATCCAAGCCGTGGAGGGATTGCCGGGGCGCGACGCCACCGATCCGCGCCTGCTCGTCGCGCTGTGGGTGTATGCCACGCTCGACGGGGTCGGCAGTGCCCGCCGGCTGGCGAAGCTGTGCGGCGAGAAGGATGGTCAACTCGGCTACCGTTGGTTGTGCGGTCATGTGACGCTCAATCATCACACACTCAGCGATTTTCGCTCACAACACGGTGCGGCCTGGGACGATCTGCTCACGCAAATCACCGCCTCGCTGATGCACGAAGGCTTGGTGAGCCTGAATCGCGTCGCCCAAGACGGCATGCGCGTGGAGGCCGATGCGGGCAAGTCGTCGTTTCGTCGTCAAGGGACTCTGGAAGCGTGTTTGCTTGAAGCTCGCGAACAAGTCGAGACGCTGAAGCAACTCAGCGACGAGGATGCGAACGAGCTCACCAAGCGTGAACGGGCGGCGCGGGAACGGGCCGCCCGCGAACGCGAGCAGCGCGTGCTGCAGGCGATTGAGAATTGCGCGCAGCTGCAAAAACAAAGGGAAGAACGGGCCAAAATCAGTTGCGAACCGGTGAAGGAAGCGCGGGCCTCCACGACGGATCCCGAGGCCCGCAACATGAAATTCCCCAACGGTGGCTATGGTCCTGGTTACAACGTGCAGTTCTGCACCGACACGGTCAGCGGCGTGATTGTGGGTATGGACGTGACCAACGCCGGCAGTGACGCCGAGGAGTTTCCGCCGATGCTCGACCAGTTGCAACAGCGTTACGGCCAGACGCCCGCCGAAGGTTTAGTGGATGGCGGCTTCGCCACGAAGGAGACGATCAACGCTGCGGCGGAACAGGGCTGTGTGGTGTTCGCGCCGGTGAAAGATGAGAAGAAGCAGGCGGCGGCCGGCAAGAATCCGTTCGAGAAGAAGCGGGGCGATACTCCAGCCGTGGCGGCGTGGCGCGAACGCATGGGCACCGCGGCGGCGAAGCTGGTTTACAAGTTGCGAGCGCAAACGGCAGAGTGGGTGAATGCCTTCGCTCGCAATCGCGGCTTCTACACGATGCCGGTTCGCGGCCTGGAGAAATGCCGCACGGTGACGGCGTTGTACGCCATCACGCACAATCTAATTCAAGGGGCGAAGCTGCGCGCGGAGGCTGCCATGAGTTGAAACCAAGTGGGTTTGAAAAGGCCTGGTAAGCCAGGCAACGCGGAAACAACGTCCGCTGCGAAGTTCGACCACGCAACCTGACCGCGACCGGGCGACCCAAAAACAACTCGCCCGCCGCGCCCGCTAAAAAACATCCGCCTCCCGCCATCGAACTCCATAACTTCACAAGCTCGGAGCGTGATGAGTACTATGGTGTCGTTAGTACGTACTTGACAACTAATAAATAGTTGTGTATAATGTGCGCAGTGATATTTGGCAATTCGGATGAACGGAAAGTGGCATCACGCCAACGCACGAAGCCGCAGCGGCTACCACCCGGTTGAGCTGTTATCAGGTGTGTTTACGAAATGGTTATCAAGTGCTGATAAT
>VFKD01000601.1 GCA_009885735.1 bacterium | reverse complement strand
GCACTTACGTAGGTACATGGCGCCATTATAGCAAGCGCCGCAGGACCAAAAGTCTACACTACATTGCTTTTCCACATCTCGCCACGCACAAGACGAAAGAGCAAGCCGTGCCCCGCAAGCTCAGTGAAAAAACTCGATAGCGATTTTCGAGTTCAAAGTGCGGAAGTCGGGTTAGGTCTGCTGCCTGGTTTTGCATAGAGTTTCTTGAAGGTATCCTCCGTAGGATGTTCGCCCAACGCGAGGCGCAGCGCCTGTCTTGACCCTGCGGCCATGCAGGTGCTGGTCGAGCCACTTTATTCCATCCACGTTTGGGTCGGCTGAGGGGCGCATCCGCGGGACAAACACCGGTCTGTCGGTTGTACCGGGAGATGCGAATGCAGGTATTGCCTGATGGTGTTCGACCAGCAACAACATCATGCTTAGCAATACAAGAAGCGCCCAGCCAAGTCCACAGATCCTCAGCGGCAATGCGATGATCAATCGATAAGTCATTGCTATGTGGTCTCCACTGTCGGTAGGCATTCCGCGCCGTACGCCTTGTTGTCCGTTTGTCTGTTTTCAGCACGAGCTATACAGTGTCCTTCAGCTTCGCCTCGGCTTTGGTATGTTATACTAGCTCTATGGCGACGCCGTTCGACTCCGCGACGAAGCACTTGGTCGAGGCCTACCCGCAGGATTGGCTGGCTTTGGCGGGGATTCGGTGTGGGCGCATTGATGTGGTGGATGCCGACGTTTCGTCTGTTACGGCCTCGGCGGACAAGGTTTTGCGAGTAACTGACCCGGCGCCGTGCGTGGGACATTCGGGCGGCTGAGCTGCCACAAGTTATTCGCGAAATGGACGGTCGAATTCATCAAGAGGCGGACATGCCCCTTGCCCGCGACCTTTGGCTAGCCACCTATCTATTGCTCGGGCTGAAACTTACGCAGGACTTCGTTGGACAGTTGCTGCAAGGAGTGCGACAGATGCGAGAATCAAGTACGTACCAAGCCATTCTGCAGGAAGGTCGTAATGAAGGGCGAGAGGAGGAAGCACGAGCGCTTCTGCTGCGCCTGGGGCGAGAGCGATTTGGAGAGGCAGACGCGCGAACTTTGAAGAGAGTAGAGTCCGCTCGCTCGATCGAAGAGCTGGAGCGCTTGGCGGACCGGCTGGTAAAGGCGGATAGTTGGTCGGAGTTGTTGTCTCAATAGCACCACAGTGGGAATTGACAACGCAAGTGCTGGTTGAGCCACTGGATGCTGGTCACGTTTGCGCCTGACCAATTGACAACACGAGAATGCGGCAGGCACAGGGCCTACGACGCACGCTTTAGGTGATTGATTCAGAACAGAGCAGGACGCCTCCCTTCCTTGCAGCCTTTGGGCCCCTTGGGTCCCTTAGCTCTCTTATGGTTCTTCCGCCGCGAAGGGAGAACGAGCCCGTTACTCGAATGCTAATCTCAATGTGTCGGCAACGCCGACCGAGTAGAGAGGAACGTTAAACCATGAGCGCCAAGCCGATTGACGTCTATACGGATGGAGTAGCTGTGACTGTTACGCCGGTGGATGTGGTGCTGCACCTCCAGGTGAGCCAACCCGGAGAAGGGCAAGAGCAGCGAAAGATGCTTGGCTACGTACGAATGAGCCTTGAGCACGCGAAGGTGCTCGCCATATTGCTTCGCAAGTCGCTAAAGAACCACGAGGACGAGGTTAAGGCCGAGATTCCCATTCATCCGCGCATTTTCCAGAACCTGGGATATAGCCGGGAGGAGGACTGGTAGGCTCGCCAGTTGGCAGTTGGCAGTGAGCAGGGGCGACGGTCCTTCGTTCCTGCTTACGGCATGCAGGAATGACGCGGCTCGATACGGTCCTTCGTTCCTGCTAACGACATGCAGGAATGACGAGCCACTGAACGGTCCTTCGACACCGGCTCGATACGGCTGAGCCGGGCTCAGGATGCTCGGGTTGGCAGGCTCAG
>VFKD01000644.1 GCA_009885735.1 bacterium | reverse complement strand
GGCCGCGAATCGCCCGCGCGCACCGCCGCGCGGCACGGCGCGGTGGCCGCAGTGAATGGCGACTACTTCGCCTACACGGGAGACCCGCTCGGGTTCGCAGTGCGCGATGGCGAGTTCATCAGCGAGAGCATGCCGCATCGAGTGGCGATGGGAATTATGGCGGACGGTTCGATTCGGTTCGACACAGCGATGTGCGTGGGCACGCTCACAGCAGCGGACGGAGAGCAGATAGCGCTGGATGGAATAAACCGCCTCCTCTCCTCCGGCGAAACCCTCGTCCTTTCTCCCACGTTTGGCACGAAGGCGCGCGCGCCGGTCGGATCGACGGCGGTGGTGCTGCGCGGAGTCGACCTTCCTGTCCGCGTCGGCTTCGAACACAGCGGCATCGTCGATTTGATTGGGCCAGGGCAGGCCGATGCCGCAATACCTGCTGACGGCATTGTGCTGGTGGCCTCGGCCAAGACCAAGGCGTGGCTAAGCACGCATCTTCGGGCAGGCGAAAAGGTCAAGTTCCGGTTCGACTTCGTGTCAAATCCCCTTCCGCCTGGGCCGCCCAGGGGCGATCTTGCCTCCCGCGCCGGGTCGTTTCGCGGCCGAATAGCCCGAAGCGCGTGGGCGGACGTTAGTCAGGCGATGAGCGGCGGACCTTGGCTCCTGCGAGAGGGCACAGTCTTAATCGACGGCCAGGAGGAGGGATTCTCGGCGAAGGACTTCGTGCTTGCGAGGCACCCCCGAACGGCCGCAGGGGTCGCAGCAGACGGCAAGCTCCTGCTCGTGACCGTGGATGGCCGGCAGAGCCTCAGCTCGGGAGTGAATCTGCCCGACCTAGCACAGATCATGAAGAGCCTTGGAGCGGTTCACGCCATCAACTTGGATGGCGGTGGATCCACGGCGATGGTGGTTCGCGGGCTCTATGTGAACGGCCCGTCGGACGGCGAGCCGCGCGCCATCCCGAACGCACTGCTTGTGTTCGCAGAGGGTCCCGCGGTGCGGCCCGAAACACTTCTCGAGACTGCGTCGGTTCGCTCCGGCGAGCGCGTCGCGCTCAAGCTCCCGACGGAAGCCCTTGAGCCTATCTGGGGAACTCAGGACGGCAAGGGATTCGTGGACCAGCGCGGCTTCTATTATGGCAAGCGAGCACAGGTGGTCCAGGCAGCCGCGGCCACCGCCACTTCGCTCTTCAGACTGCCTGTTTCGGTGCTCCCGGGCAATCCAACGCGGATATACGCCAGGTTCACGCCCTCGCCGAACAATCCGCCCGACAGGACCACGGTCCTCATCACCATTCAGGACGAAGGCGGCAACCCCATCCCAGGACGCACGGTAAAGCTGCGCGTGTGGCAAGGAGCAGGACAGAACGAGGCAATTACCGATGCGCGGGGACGCGCGGAGAT
>VFKD01000137.1 GCA_009885735.1 bacterium | reverse complement strand
TATCTCACAGGATACGATCTGCCGCTAGACGAGCTGAAGCGATTTCGCCAGTGGGGGTCGAAGACGCCAGGGCACCCCGAGTATGGTCTGGTTCCAGGCGTCGAGACCACCACGGGTCCTCTGGGCCAAGGGTTCTCCACCGCTGTCGGGATGGCAATGGCAGAGGCGCATCTCGCGGCTCGATTCAATCGGCCCGGACACACGGTGGTGGACCACTTCACTTATGTACTTGCCTCGGATGGCGACATGATGGAGGGCGTCGCGTCGGAAGCAGCTTCGTTGGCAGGTCATCTGCGGCTAGGAAAGCTCATCTGCCTCTACGACAGCAACTCCATCTCTCTTGCAGGCGCCGCCTCTCTCTGCTACACAGAGCGCGCAGGCGCGCGCTTCGAGGCCTACGGCTGGAACGTCCACTCGGTGGCCGACGGGAATGACGTCGAAGCGATCGACTCCGCGCTGATGGCGGCAAAGTCTGACACCTCAAAGCCGTCGCTCATCATTGTCAAGACTATCATCGGGTACGGCTCGCCGCACAAGGCAGGAAGCTGTGACGCACATGGAAATCCGCTTGGTCCTGCGGAAGTGGCCGCCACGAAGGAGAATCTCGGCTGGCCGCTTGAACCTCCGTTCTATGTGCCGGACGACGCCATGGCTGTGTTTCGCAGCGCGATTGACAACGGCAAGGCGTCTGAGGCGGCCTGGTCCTCGCGATTCGCTGCCTGGGCCGCGGCTGAGCCGGAACTGGCAGCCGAATGGAAGGCGTGCCACGGTCCAGGGCTGCCGGACGGTTGGGACGCAGACGTGCCGGTCTTCGCGGCGGGCGAGAGCATTGCCACGCGCAACTCTGCGGCGAAGGCCCTTGGAGCCATCGGCGCGCGCCACCCAGGAGTTGTGGGCGGTTCCGCCGACCTGAATCCGTCCACGTTCACCATTCTGAAAGGGATGGGCGACTTCGAATCTCCGCTCGCTCCAGGCGAAGGGAGCGAAGGCGCAGTGGGAGGAGTGTGGAGCTATGCTGGGCGCAACCACCACTATGGCGTTCGCGAGCACGGCATGGCTGCCGCGGCGAATGGGATTGCCGTACACGGCGGCCTGCGGCCCTACGCAGCGACTTTCTTCAACTTCTACGACTATCTGAAGCCAGCAGTTCGGCTCTCCGCACTGATGGAGATTCCAGTCGTCTATATCTTTACGCACGACAGTGTGGGGGTGGGCGAGGACGGACCGACCCACCAGCCCATCGAGCAGCTTGCCGCGCTTCGTGCAACGCCGAATATCGTGACGATCCGCCCCGGAGACGCGAACGAGGCCGTCGAGGCGTGGAAGGTGGCCATGGAGCGAGAGCACGGACCCACCGCCCTCATCCTGTCTCGGCAGAAAGTGCCGACCCTCGACCGAGCGGTCTATGCGCCGGCTTCCGGCCTGCGGCAGGGCGCCTACGTTCTGCGCGACTCAGACGGCGGAGCGCCGGAAGTGGTCCTGATAGGCACCGGTACCGAAGTCAGCCTGGTGGTGGCGGCGCAGGCGGACATTGAAGCAATGGGGGTTCAAGCAAGGGCCGTCAGCATGCCGTCGTGGGAGCTTTTCGCGGCTCAATCGGAGGAGTATCGGAACAGCGTGCTTCCGCCGGGTGTTCCAACCGTCTCGATAGAAGCCGGGTCGTCGCTGGGATGGCATCGTTGGGTTGGCGCGAACGGAGCGGTGATTGCTGTGGACCACTTTGGAGCGTCCGCGCCCTATGAGCGCGTCTATCAGGAGTTTGGACTGACCGTTGAGAACGTGGTTGCCACCGCGCTCGGACTGCTGTGACGGTAGATGAAAATGAGATACAACGAGAGAGGTCAATTCATGACAAGTCGGGTACGGATGACCGCATCACTGGCGCTGCTCGCAACGCTCTGCTCAACAGTTCTGCACGCTCAGTCATCGTTTTATCTGAAGCCGAATGACAGGGTCGTGTTCTACGGCGACAGCATCACGGACCAGCGGCTCTATACCACGTTCGTGGAGACCTTCGTTGTAACGCGATTTCCGAAGCACAACGTCTGGTTTACCCACAGCGGATGGGGTGGCGACAGAGTGACAGGCGGCGGAGGGGGACCCGTGGACACGCGGCTGACCCGGGATGTCATTGCCTATCGACCCACAGTGATGACCATCATGCTCGGGATGAACGATGCTTCGTACCGTCCGTTCGATGATGCCATCTTTGCCACTTATAAGGCAGGCTATGAGCACATCGTTGAGAAGATGCGAGCGGCTGTTCCCGGCCTGCGCATGACGCTCATCCAGCCCTCGCCCTTCGACGATGTGACCCGTCCGCCTTCGATAGCTGGAGGCTACAACTCTGTATTGGTGAGATACGGAGAGACCGTGAAGGACATTGCGGCCCGCAACGGTCTGCATTCAGCCGATCTCAACGGCCCTGTGGTAGATTCTCTGCACATTGCGAAAAACACCGACGCACCCACGGCGCTTAAGCTAATCCCGGATCGAGTGCATCCGCTTGAGGGAGGCCAGATCCTCATGGCTGCCGCTCTCCTCAAGGCGTGGAACGCGCCCGCCGAGGTCTCGTATGTCGAGATTGATGCTGCGGGCTCAAAGGTCACGAGCGCTCGCAACGCAAGGGTCAGCGCTGTTGAGGGTGGGTTAAAATGGCGGGCAACAGACGGCGCGCTGCCGTTTCCCATCAACTGGGCAGATCCGGCAATTTCGCTTGCCGTGCGCAGCTCGGACATTATGCAAGGGCTCAACCAGCAAGTGGTGAAAGTGACGGGCCTAAAGGCCGGCACCTACTCCTTCAAGATAGATGATGCTGTAGTTGGAGAGTTTTCTGCGGAACAACTAGCAGGTGGAGTGAACCTAGCGGCGCAGCAGACCCCAATGGCTGCGCAGGCCATGGCGGTTCATCGGCTCACGCTGGAGCACAATCGTATCCACTTCAATCGCTGGAGAGACATTGAGGTCAAGTACGGCGTCGAGTCGATGCCTGGAGTTCGCAAGGCGATGATGGGGCTGGACGCGCTGGAGCAGGACATGGTTGCCCAGCAGCGACAGGCCGCGCAGCCGAAGGAGCATACGTTTGAGCTGGTTGCAAAGTAATACGGATGAGCAGACCCAAGAGGGACCCTTCGGCTCCCCTGGAGGATTAACGCGTCGGGCATTCCTCTCTTCGGCGGTGGCGGCTGGGCTGGCCGCCGCCGAGACCGCCCCGGCAGGCGCCCAGGTTCCACGCGCGCGCGGAGCCTGGACGAACGTCACCGCCAATGTGGGGGGAAAGCGCTGGGGCTTCGGCGGACTCACGTATGTCGCGTGCGTGCCTGGGCGCGACGAGGTGATCGCCTCGGTAGCCGGCAATGGCCTATGGTCGTCCTCCGACGGGGGAGGGGTCTGGATTCCGCTTGGGACCAAGGGCCAGATACGGCACCGAACACATCAGATTCTGTTTGATCCCCAGAACCCACGCACGTATTGGGTCGGTGGAAGTTATGCTGCGGGAGTGTTCAAAACCACCGACGGCGGCACGAGCTTCACTCAGCTTGGCGACGTGCAGCATGTGGACGGCATAGGGGTTGACTTCTCGGACCCATATCGGCGAACGCTTCTCGCGGGCATTCACGAGAAGACTCGCAATGTCTATCTCTCGGTGAGCGCCGGAGCGACTTGGCGCAACATCGGCGATGGTCTTCCTGCCGGCACAAACTACTCGAGCGAGGTCGTGGTGGTGACGGACAAGATACTTCTCGTCGGAGTGGGCGGAGTGCTGGGGCAGAAGACGAGCGGAATCTACCGTTCCGAAGACTCGGGCAAGAGCTGGGCGCCGGCTGCCCCATTCGGCCCGGCCGGACCCGCGCTGCTGGCCGCAAACGGCGACATCTTCTGGTCTGCCCGCGGCGGAAAGCTCTACAAGAGCGCCGACAAGGGAGCCTCCTGGAAGGACACCGGCACGCAGGCGCCCTCAACCCTCATAGAGATGCCGGGCGGCATGCTTGCCGCGCTCAGGCGGGGGCAAGTGGTCGTGAGCTCGAATGGCGGCCAGTCGTGGAGCCAGGTGGGGCCGAAGTGCCCGGTGGCCGGCTATGGGCTGGCCTATTGCGAGGCTCGACGCTGTTTCTACGTCAACCAGCCCACGCAGCAGACCATCTCGAATGGAATCTACAGGCTGGACGTCTCCTAGACGCGAGGGGCTAAAACGCCCGCACCTTGGCACCTGCGGTGGCACCTGCGACTGAAGTCGCGGCTGTAAAGGGCACGAAATCCACCTTCGTGGATTCGGGGCAAAACGCCCCGCACCTTGGCACCTGCGACTAAAGTCGCGGCTGCAAAGACCACGAAATCCACCTTCGTGGATTCGGGGCAGAGTCCGCGAAGGCGGACTTGGTGACGTATACCGGCGCGGTTTCAACCGCAGGGGTAAGACGCCGGTACCCTCTGCACCTGCGACTAAAGTCGCGGCTGTAAAGGGCACGAAATCCACCTTCGTGGATTCG
>VFKD01000493.1 GCA_009885735.1 bacterium | reverse complement strand
TGGACGAATACCTGGCGAGTCAGCTCGGCAGCCGGACAAGACCGGCGGATGAACTTGAATGAAAACTGGATTACGAATGAGGGGAGGGCTGGAATGAGGGACGGGAATCGCACTGCTCCCAAAGACATTGACGAGTATCTTGCCTGTATACCGCCGGATCAGAGAACGGCGCTGGAGGACCTTCGCCGCATCATACGAGAGGCGGCCCCGGACGCGGTCGAGGCGATTAGCTATCAGGTTCCCACCTTCAAGCACCATGGCGGCCTGGTGGGTTTCGCGGCATTCAAGAAGCACTGCACCTTTTTTGTGATGAGCTCATCGCTCTTGAGCGAGTTCCAGGACGAGGTGGCGGGCTATCCCACTTCCACGGGCGGCATCCGCTTTCAGCCCGAGAGCCCACTGCCGGTTGAACTCGTTACGAAGCTGGTGAAGGCACGAGTGGCGGAGAACGAGAAGGCAGTCAAGGCGTAGGGGGCCTATGCCGCCTTCACTTGGAATGCAGCCTCAAGGGCAGCCTGCAGGTTTGCTCGGTCCTCCCGTATGCGCTTGACCATCGTCGAGGCCTTCTGAACATCTCGGTGCAGGCAGCAGTCCGCAAGTTCGCGGCATGTGTCGGCCAGCACCTCCGCTCCAAGGTCCTTCAGCATCTGGTGCATCGAGTTCGCCAGGTGCTGCACTGCATACAGGTTTCCGTCTTCCAGCATATTGTTGACGTGAGAGAGCATTGCCGGCAGGTTCTGGCAGACTTCACTCGCTTGACTGAAGGCAAGCTCCACGCCGCACTGCTCAATGAGCCTGTCTTGGTTCAAGACCTGAAGTGGCGCCGCGGTCGGCGCTCGGATGTCACCTGTCGGCTTGGCCTCGTGTGCCAAAGGTACTGATTCGGCCTCCGGCTCGCCTAGTGCAGTGCGGCCAAGGGAGGCCTCCGCATCTATGTGGACATGCTCGCCCTGCCGGAGCCCTTCCTTGTCAGAGCCTGCCAGCCCTTCGCCGTTCGCGTACTCGTCGTCGGCCCTGCCACCTCTATTCTGCTTCCAATACATAAAGAGGTACACAAGACAAACCATATCTACGAGAATCAGGAGCCATCCGGCGCCGGATATGCCGAAGACAGCAAGCGCGACAATGCTGTTGACGCGGTCCGAAGCACCGGTCATGCGAACCTGATTGTGTGATTGGGTACTGCGCATCGTGGGTCTCCACATCGGACTTGCCTAGGGATTGTTGAGGGAGGCGTCAAGTTCTCCCAAGTGTGCCGGCTACGCCGCCTTGCTCATCTCGCCTCGAAGGCAGAGTGCCATGTCGACCTCGCCGTGCTGGGTACACATCGGCACCACCAGTCGTGGGCAGCTCACGGTTACGATTTCCACTCTGGCGCCTCTCACCACTGTGGGAGGAGTGATGTCGCAGATGAGGCCCAGCGCGGATAGGTGGGTCATTGCGTTTCCGCTGATCATGTTGCATAGCTCTGAGATGGCGCTCACGCCGAGTTGGTCAGTGTCTGGGTCCGGAATTCGCATGCCCATCATCGCGGAGGCAATGTCGCTCGCTGTGTCCATAGACATGCTGTAGACTATGCTGCCTTGTATGCTCCCGGATACGCCGCAGATTACGTTGCACTCGTGCCTGGTCAGCTTCTCGGTATCTATGGACATCTCTCCCTTTGTGGGAGTCTGGCCCAGCAGCATCTCCAAAACGTCGAATGCCGCGCCGGCGAACGGGTTGATGTATTCAGCTTTCATAGGGTTTGTTCTCCTTTACTATCGAATCAGTTTTTCTATGGCTTGAATGACCCTGTCCGGCCTAAACGGCTTCACGATAAAGTCCTTTGCGCCTGCCTGAAGCGACTCGATGACCTTCTCCTTCTGACCCATGGCCGAACACATCACTACCTTGGCTGCGGGATCGGCCAACTTGATCTGCCGAACCGCCTCGATGCCGTCCATCTCCGGCATGGTGATGTCCAT
>VFKD01000026.1 GCA_009885735.1 bacterium | reverse complement strand
CCGTCCCTTCCGTCCCTTCCGTCCCTTCCGTCCCTTCCAAACAGGACATTAGCCCCGCCGTGCCTAAGTCCTCTACAAGACTCCTGGAGGCACACCATGCGATTCGCCGCGACAACTCTCGTTCTGCTCACCCTCACCGCACCCACCGCGCTGCCAACCCTCGCACCAGCACCCTGGAAGCCGCTCTTCAACGGCAAGGACCTCCGTGGCTGGGTCCCGGTGAATGTGGACAAAGGTACTTTCACCGCTCGCGACAAGATGATCGTCTCTACTGGGGTTCCCACAGGCATCATGCGCACAGACCGCATGTACGAAAACTTCATCCTCGAGCTCGACTATCGCCACATGAAAGCAGGAGGCAACGCGGGGCTCTTCATCTGGTCGGACGCCATCACGTCGCGAGGAGTGCCGTTCTCGCGCTCGATTGAGGTCCAAGTGATTGACGGCAACGACCCTGGAGGCAACTGGACTGGTCACGGCGATATCTTCTCCATCCATGGGGCACGATGCAAGCCGGACCGTCCGCACCCCGGCGGCTGGGAGCGCAGTCTTCCCTCCGAGCGCCGCGCAAAGCCGGCAGGCGAATGGAATCACTACCGAGTCGAGTGCAAGGATGGCGCGATCAAGCTCGCCGTGAACGGGAAGATTGTCTCCGGAGTGTCTGAGGCTACTCCGCGCAAGGGCTATATCTGCCTGGAGGCCGAAGGCTCGGAGTGCCACTTCAAGAACCTGCGCATCCAGGAACTTCCGTCTTCAGGCGCGACGGCGGCAGAGACTGCGCTGGAAGACCAAGGCTTCAAGTCGATCTACACGGGCGTGGATATGTCCGGCTGGAAGTTAGCGCCAAACCATGTGGGCCACTTCACCGCGCGCGACTGGGTGCTGAACTACGACGGCGGCTCTGGCGAAGAAAACCAGGGCCTCTGGACCACGAAGAGCTATCGCGACTTCTCGCTCATCGTGGACTGGAGACTTCCGAATAGGCCGGTCGAGAGGTCGGCGCAAGTGGTCCTGCCAAATGGGGAGACCGCGAAGGACGATGCAGGCATGCCGAAGACCGTGCAGATACAGGACGCGGGCGACTCCGGCATCTACCTGCGCGGGAGCCAGAAGGCGGAGCCGAACATCTGGTGTCAGCCGGTGGGCTCGGGCGATGTCACCAGCTTCCGCAACGACCGCAGCCTGCCTGCCGAGGTCCGTGCGGCCGTCACACCCCGCTCACGGGCAGACAAGCCTGCAGGCGAATGGAACAGGTTCGTAATCACCTTGCGGGGCGACCGACTCACCCTCGTGCTGAATGGCATCACCGTGATAGAGAACGCCCAGCTTCCGGGCATCCCGCGTGAAGGCCCGATTGGCCTCCAGCACCACGGCGACAAGATCGAGTTTGCGAATCTCTACATCAAGGAACTGTAGCCGCCCAATTAGGAGGTTGGACAGCCTGGCTGCAGCCGAAGCGTACCTCGCTCTTCTAGGTGGTCAGATTAGCTCCAACCAACAGCAAAGGCGAAACGAACTACTCTCCAGCTGCCGCGAGGTAGACTGACTTGAATGCTGGCGCCGCGTGGAGGACACAGAGATGCTCACCAATCTCAGCCTAGCTAACTTCAAATCGTGGCGAAGTATTCCGGCGATGAGGCTTGCGCCAATCACCGGTCTGTTTGGCGCCAACAGCTCGGGCAAGACCAGCATCCTCCAGCTATTACTAATGCTCAAGCAGACAGCTAACTCGTCTGATAGGGCGCAGGTGTTGGATTTTGGCGACGAGAGAAGCCTCGTGTCGCTGGGCATGTTCCGCGATGTCATATTCCGCCACGATCCCTCCTCCAAACTCTCGTGGTCTTTCGCATGGTCATTGCCAAAGTTGCTCTCTATTGCAAGTCCGGAAAGGCCTCAGGGTATCCTCTTTGCCGGAAAGACCATCTCTTTCACTGCCACGGTAAATGGTAACGGCGATGGGTACAACCTAGTTGACAGCATGGAATATGGCTTTGCAGAACACAGGTTTGGAATGAGCCTGAAACCAGGCTCGGATCATCACTATAACCTCGGCTCCTCCGAAGGCTCGTTCGCCTTCACACGAACGCAGGGACGAGCCTGGCCGTTGCCTGCTCCTGTAAAGTGTTACGGATTTCCAGACCAAGTGCGCGCATATTTTCAGAACGCCGGTTTTCTCTCTGATCTCGAGCTCGAGTTTGAGAAGATGTTTCATCAAGTCTACTATCTTGGACCTCTTCGGGAACACCCAAAACGTCAATATGGGTGGTCGGGCTCACAACCAGCCGACATGGGGCAGCGAGGCGAGCGGGTCATTGACGCACTACTAGCTGCCCAGGCGCGAGGAAACTCTGTCTCGCGCGGCCAGGGAAGGTCGAGAGCTACGGTCGAGCAATGCGTGGCGATTTGGCTCAGAAAGCTGGGTCTGATACACTCATTCTCGGTGCAACCGATTGCAGGAGGAGCGAACCTTTACCAGGTTCTGGTGCAAAAGGATCCAGGAAGCACCCCGGTTCTTATCACCGATGTAGGCTTTGGAGTCTCCCAAATCCTTCCTGTTCTCGCGCTCTGCTATTATGTGCCGGAAGGATCGACGATCATCCTCGAGCAGCCCGAAATTCACCTTCATCCGTCAGTGCAGGCAGGACTTGCCGATGTCTTTCTGGATGCATCGCGAACGCGAAAGGTTCAAATAATAATTGAGAGCCATAGTGAGCATCTCCTCATGCGCCTCCAACGACGAATTGCGGAAGGGCAGGTTGCATCGAAGCACACAGCGCTCTACTTCTGCGAAATAGCCGATGGCGAGTCTACATTGACACCCTTGGATATGGACCTGTTCGGAAGTATTCGCAACTATCCAAAGGCATTCTTCGGCGACGCATTCGGCGAGGCAGCAGCGATGGCAGAGGCGGCGGCAAAGCGCAAGAAGAGTGAGGCTGCGTGAAGGCGGTTGTCATCGATACCAATGTCGGCGTGGTTGCAAACGGCTGCAGTAGTCATGCGGATCAAGACTGCGTGCTGGCATGCATACAGGCCATACGCGAAGCGCACGACGCGGGCTTGGTGTTGATCGATGATGCGAGCTGTTTTTGGAGCGAGTACAAGAAGTACTTTAGTTTCGCAGGTCAGCCAGGTATCGCTGATCGGTTCTTTTTATGGCTTACCCAGAACATGGCTAATCCGGATAGATGCAGGCAGATTCACATCACACCGACAAGCGATTCTCGAGTCTTCGCGGAGTTCCCGGATGATCCGCAGCTTCAGTCGTTTGACCCAGCGGACCGCATGTTCGTTGCAGTCGCTCTGGCGAGCGGCCTAACGCCGTCAATATTGAACGCCGTTGATCCCGGGTGGTGGCAACATCGCGCTGCACTCGGCTCGCAGGGAGTGAAGATCGAGTTCTTGTGTCCCCAGCACATGAAGTGATGCGCATCGCGCGGTGAGGTGTGCGCGCAGCCCGCAACTGCTTAGCCTACTTCGCCACCATGCTCTCGTTGAACCGCAAACACAGGCCCACCCATTCCTGCAGATTTTCATCCTGTGCATAGCCAGGCGGGTCCACAAACACATAGCCCTTCATCGGCTTGCCGTTGAAGTCCATCTCCCGGGCGTGTGGCCGAGCGAGTGCTGCCTCGTAGAGCTCGGGACCTACTCGCGCCATCAAGCAATCACCCAGAATGCCCAGCAGCATGTGGCCCCGATACATGAGGGCCAAGCCCCCAAACATCTTTTTCGATGCAATCTCCGGTCGCCCCGAGAACACATCCTGCAGCCTCTGTGCAACGCCTTCATCATATGCCATATCTCCCTCCTGCCCGTCAAAAAAGCTATTCTGAGTCTTCAGCGAGCCCTGCACATGCGCGGCCCCTTACGAGCTCAACCTCGTCTCCGGTCTGAATCTCACCACCCTCTATCACGAAACAGTTCAGTGCGAGCTTGCCCTCGAATCGACTGTAGATGCCCTTTGTAATCTCCTTGTCCTGCTCCAGGGTGTCTGGATCGAACGAAGTCATAATGCACCTCAGCCGAAGATCCT
>VFKD01000721.1 GCA_009885735.1 bacterium | reverse complement strand
CTTTCGTTCATCGCGCTCGGGCGGCACTTCGGCCACGTGAATGGGCAGATGTATGTGATCTTCATCATGGCCGTGGCTGCCGCGGAGGTGGCGATTGGTCTTGGGATCATCGTGCAGCTCTTCCGGCACAAAGAGACCATCAACATTGATGAAGTGAATTTGATGAAGTATTAGGGCCTGATGACGAAGCGTCCTTCGACTCTGCCACGGTGCGGCTGTGGCAGGCTCAGGATGAGCGGAATTCGGTACTTGTTCGGGAAATACCGCGTGTGGTATGGTGGGATTACCCCACAAACCGACGAGCTGGCGTAGGGACGCTGCTTGCCGCGTCCGCCGTTCGTGAAGTTGCGGGCGTAGGGTGTGGGGCTTGCTCCACCCGCCGTTGGTTAGGAGACGTGCGTAGGGCGTGGTGTTGCCCCTCCCCGCGCTTGATTGTCGTGACCATGTTGGAATCCGTTCGCCCTGAGCGCGGTTCAGCCGTTTCGAACCGCAGTCGAAGGGTGCATAAAGTGTCTGACCGTCGTACACATAGGGTGTTGTGATGATCTATCAGTTCGCGCAGGCAAATTTGGTCTGGCTCATTCCGGGGCTTCCGCTTCTCGGCTTCCTTTTCCACGCCTTTCTCGGCAAGCGAATGGGCAAGTCGGTGGTGGGCGGCATTGCCACGGCTGTCGTCTTCGCCTCGTTCGCCATTAGCGTCTACGTGCTGATGGGCCTGATGAGCCACCCAGAAGAGCTGCGCCGCGCGCAGGTGAGCCTGCTTCCCGGCTCGGACCTCACGCCGTGGATCGAGATCGGCGCCTTCAAGGTCAACTACGGCGCGCTCATCGACCCGCTCTCTATGCTGATGTGCCTCATCATCACCGGCGTTGGAGGCCTCATCCACCTCTATGCTGTCGGCTACATGGCCCAGGATAAGGACTTCTCTAGGTTCTTCACATACCTGAACCTCTTCATCTTCTTCATGCTTACCTTGGTGCTGGGAGACAACCTCCTCCTGATGTTCGTCGGCTGGGAGGGAGTGGGACTCTGTTCCTACCTGCTCATCTCCTTCTGGTTCGAGGACACGGAGAACTCGAAGGCGGGCAACAAGGCCTTCATTGTCAACCGCATCGGCGATGTCGGTTTTGCGCTAGGCGTGATGGCGGTGTTCGCTACCTTCGGAACTCTCACGTATCATACGCCACAGGGCTCCGGCTTCCTAGACCTGGCAGCGAAGGGAATTGCACCCGCGATTGCCACCGCAATTGGGCTGCTGCTCTTCGTGGGCGCCTGCGGAAAGTCTGCTCAGTTCCCTCTCCATGTCTGGCTCCCGGACGCAATGGCGGGGCCAACTCCGGTCTCCGCGCTCATCCATGCCGCCACGATGGTGACCGCCGGCGTGGTGATGATCACGCGCGTGAGCCCCATCATCGTTCAGTCGCCCATTGCGATGACGGTGATAGCGGTCGTCGGCCTCTTCACCGCCGTCTTTGCCGCCACGATTGCTCTCACGCAAAACGACATCAAGAAGGTCCTGGCCTACTCCACCGTCTCGCAGCTTGGGTTTATGTTCCTGGGCTGCGGTGTGGGTGCGTTCTCGGCGGGCATGTTTCACGTCACGACGCACGCCTTCTTCAAGGCGCTTCTCTTCCTGGGCGCCGGCTCGGTGATTCACGCGCTCAGCGGCGAGCAGGACATGCGCAAGATGGGCGGCCTGGCAAAGCGAATACCCATCACCTACTGGACCATGGTCATCGGCTGGCTGGCCATCTGCGGAGTGCCGCCGTTCGCAGGCTTCTGGAGCAAGGACGAAATTCTGGGTCTCGCCTCGGGCGCACCCAGCTGGGGAGTGGTCTACTACGTGGTTGGCTTGGCCACCGCCGTGATGACCGCCTTCTACATGACGCGCTTGATGTACAAGACCTTCTGGACCAAGCAGCGGTTTGTGGAAGCCGGGCACGATGCGCATGGTCACGGCGACCATGCAGATACCGAACCAGATGCGGGACACGGACACGGCCACGGGGTACACGAATCCCCGCCGAAGATGTGGATTCCGCTCGCTGTGCTTGCGGTGCTTTCGGCGATCGGTGGGCTCATCGGAACCCCGTGGGCCAACAAGTTTGAGCACTTTCTCGAGCCGTCTATTGCAAAGCACGAGGCGCATCACCTGTTTGCGCCGAACATCGGTCTTCTCATTGGCGTCTTCGCGGCAGCCGCGGGCATTCTGCTGGGCCGCGCGCTCTACTCCAAGAAGATGGAGACCGGCGAACTGCTCACTGCCGAGGAGAAGGCGAAGAATCCGCTCTACCAAGGTTCGGCAAACCTCTGGTATATCGACGGCTGGGCGTACCGAACCTTCGTAATCTGGGGCGGTGGGTTCGCCACAGCCGTGTGGCAGTGGATCGACAAGATATTGATCGACGGGATGGTGAACGCAGTCGCGGCGGTCATAGGGTTCACCAGCGAACTGTTCCGCAGAGTTCAGACCGGCTATATTCGGGCCTATGCGATGTCGATGCTTGTGGGAGTGGTTCTGGTAGTGGCGGGCCTGTTGCTGGGCAGCCTTGGTAAACATTGAGATGGGAGCCGCACTTCGAGTTCTCGGGAGCCTCCCGTTGACGGATTGGGACCTAAATGCCTGAAGTCGTGACGAACAACCTGCTCAACATTGTGATCTTCCTGCCGCTGGTAGGGGCGTTGGCGATCATGCTCCTGCTGAAGCGTCCGGCAGACGAGGACGATGCGCACGGGCACGATGGCGAGCATTCTGAGGCAGAAGCTGCCGCGAAGCCTAACGGAGCCGCGAATACGGTTCGGTGGGCTGCTCTTGCAGTCACCGTTCTCACCTTTCTGGCCTCGGTGCTCTTGTTCGGCCGCTTTGAGCCGATGGCGACCGGCTATCAGTTTGTGCAGGACGTTCCTTGGATAGAGCAGTTCGGAATCCGCTACCACATCGGTATCGACGGCATCAGCCTGCTGCTCATCCTGCTGACCACGGGGCTCTCTGTCCTGGCAGTATGGTTCTCGTTCAACATCAAGAAGCGCATCAAGGAGTACATGGTCTTTCTCCTGGTCCTTCAAACGGCGATGACGGGCGTCTTCTGCGCGCTCGACCTTGTGCTCTTCTATGTCTTCTGGGAAGCCGTTCTAATCCCAATGTACTTCCTCATCGGCATCTGGGGGCATGAGCGGCGCATCTATGCGGCCATCAAGTTTTTCCTCTACACGTTCACAGGCAGCGTGCTGATGCTGGTTGCTATCGTGTATGTTTTCGTGAACACGGGCACATTCGACCTCGTGGCGCTATGTGACCCAAAATCGCAGGGCTATCTGGCTCTCCACGCACTGGACCCCAGGACGCTGATGTACCTCTACGGAGCATTCGCTCTTGCGTTTATGATCAAAGTGCCGATGTTCCCGTTCCACACCTGGCTGCCGGACGCGCACGTGGAGGCGCCAACCGCAGGCTCCGTTATACTGGCAGGCGTGATGCTGAAGATGGGGACCTACGGCTTCCTGCGCTT
>VFKD01000675.1 GCA_009885735.1 bacterium | reverse complement strand
ATTTCGTTCCCATCGCGAACTGATCCACCATCCTCTCCACCAAGATCGCTTCGCACCTGAAGGGACCTTCGCCATGATAGCTCGCAGGCTCGCCGTGCTTATTGCCCTTATATCGCTTGGCGTCGCAGAGCCGAGCTGCTTCGGACAGGCGGCGTCGAAACTTCCGTCGGCGGCGGCTGGCTGGAGAATGTCGGGTGCGGCACGCTCTGTGAGCCCGAATGCGCTTTCCGCAGCCTTTGGCGCGGAGAGCAAGCTCCTCGCTTCGTATGATCCCAAGGGCGTCGCGATGGCGGACTATTCCAAGGGCGCTGAGCCTCAGGTGCGGATCACGGTCTTTGAACTGAAGGACCCGCTCAATGCCTTTGGTTTTTTCAGCGTCGCGCACAGGGGCAAGGAGAACCCAACTCGGCTTGGCGCAGAAGGCGCTACGGCCAAGAATGGCGCGATGAGCTTCTGGAAGGAGCAGTTCGTGGTGCGCGTCGCGCCGATCCCTCCTGCGGTGATCGAAAAGAAGGCGGTGAAGGCAGTCGCGGAGGCGGTCGCCAACGGCATTCCAGGCAACTCTATCATGCCTTTCCTCATGATGGCCATGCCCCGCGGGATGGATGCCTTCAGCGAGAAGTTTGTTCGAGCGGGTGTGGCGGGCAAGCCGTTCTTGAAGAATGGCTATACGTCGCACATGATGGGAACCGCGCCGAACTCCCTCTTCTACTTCTGCCAGTTTGACAATCCCGCGCAGGCGAAGGCCGCCTACGGCCTCACAAAGAAGGGGCTGGGCCCTTCCGCCAAGGCGTTGCCTCGCGTTGGAGCGGAGGCGGTTTCCGCGCCGGATGGCAAGGGAACCACAACCATCGTCGCCCTGAAGGGGAAGTACGTCATAGGATTCACCAAGGCCGCGGACGCGGCTCGCGCCGCCATGGCGGTTGGTTCGACCGCGGGCAATCTGAAATAGAGCGTACCTACCCGCAGATGAAAGGTGATTTGACCATGTCAACCGAAGAGACGCTCACCGAAGCACAGTTTCACCGCAAGACCGCCGTGGGTCTTTTCAATCATGTCTGGACACTGATGGAGAAGACGGACCGGACTCCCGCAGAAACAGACGAGATGGTTCACGCCGCGCATGCATCAAGGCATCATTGGAGCAAGATTGGCACGAGCGTGAACCTGGACCGCGGCGAGTGGCAGGTGTCGCGGGTCTACTGCGTGCTGGGGCGGAGCGAATCAGCCATCTATCACGCTCAGCGATGCCTTGCTCTCTGCCTGGAGAGCGGAGTGGGCGACTGGGACCTGGCGTTTGCGTATGAGGCGCTTAGTCGGGCGCATGCTATTGCGGGCAACTCCGCCAAGTCGAAGGCTTTCTTCGACCAGGCGCACCAAGCCGCCAAGGACATCGCCGAGGACGAGGACCGCGAGCTGCTCCTGAGCGACCTGAAGACGATTCCTGGGTTGGAGGGCTAGCCTGCATTATTCACATTGCGCGTGAAAGCAGTACAGACCGTCAAACCGTCATTCCCGCATGTCGTTAGCGGGAATCCAGGTTTGCTCTTCTGGATTCCTGCTTTCGCAGGAATGACGGTAGAGTGCACGCAGCTTCATGAATGGGTCGGAGTAGATCGGAAATCATATCCCTTGACTCCTGCACCAGACCGTCGTATACTACCAATGTAGCATCGTTGCCACGGTTGTCCAGTCTGCCTTCTGCAAGGAGCTGACGGATGCAAAGCCGACGTGTACGT